>DASVQQ010000022.1 GCA_036389035.1 Jatrophihabitans sp. | reverse complement strand
TGTCATCAGCCCTGATGCCTCGAGCCGCCCGACACCTTGGCTGACTTCATCGGCGGTGAGGATGGCGTGGTTGATACCGTCGGCGGCAGCCACCAGGTCCGTAAGGTCGCACCCGCTGTCCCCACTGATGGCAACGGCTGTGAAGACCCAGGCATCAGCGAACTGCCACCCCTGGTTCTCGGTCGTCATGGACAGAGGCTAACGCCGGCGCCCACCATCCAACTTCCGTCTGAGGCATGGATGGCGAGGCGTGCAGGCTCATCTCCGCGAAGACAGGCCATGGAGATGAAGTCGCGAGCGCGATCCGACGTGGCATACCAGCGAGGCCGTGGCACTATGGAGCTGTGGATGCCACGATCGTACTCGGCAAGCAGGGCCGCCTGGTGATACCCGCCGAAGTTCGGACGGCACTCGGGCTGCTGCCTGGTGATCGGCTGCATCTACATCTATCAGGCCCGCGATTGGTGCTCGAACGCCAGCAGGATGCCGTTGCTGAGTTACGCCAACTCGGCGCGGGACTACCCCGAGGGCGATCTCTCGTCGATGAACTGTTGGCCGAGCGCCGCCTCGCTGCCACAATCGAATGACGGTCCTGGACGCATCCGCGATCCTGGCCCTGGTGCAGGACGAACCAGGTGCGGACCTGGTCGCCGCCAGCCTTGAGTCGGGGATATTGGGCGCCGCGAACCTCGCCGAGGTCATCGGCAAACTGGTCGATGCCGATATCGAGGTTGTTCGCGTGCGGCAACTCCTGGCGGCCACCGGCGTAACGATTGCGCCAGTTCTGGAGCAGGACGCCGAACTGGCCGGTGCCCTGCGCTCACTGCCTGGCGGTCGTTCGCTTTCGCTCGGCGATCGCTGTTGCTTGGCTCTTGCGGTACGTAGCGACCCTCCCGAGGTGCTGACCGCCGATCGCGCGTGGGCCAAGCTGGAGCTACCAATCCGGGTGCGATTGCTCAGATAGGCCTGAGGATCAGGACTCCGGCGGTAGGCAATCTGGCGTCCTTACACGGCTTACTGCCCACCGCCCCGACGGCTGCTCGCTGCTCACCCCGTCGATTCTGCCAGTCTGGCGAACCCGTGCCCTGGTAACTCCAGACATCAGGGTCAGCGCCCAACCCTTGATGGCTTGCCAGCTGACAGTTTGATCAAGCGCCGAGAACTCGCAACGTGCGGGACGCTCCCGCGCGTACCCGTGCCGAGGGGTCGTCCCGCAGATCATCGATGTGCGCGGTTGCCTCGTGAAGGTGATGCCGCGCCACTACCTTCAGCGCCATCTCTCGCACCCGCCATGCCTCGTCATGGAGGGCTGTCAGCACCCCGGCGCGAGCCGAGTCGTCCCACGCGTACAGAAGTCCGCGTGCAGCCCAGACGCGCAGCCAGTAGTCCGGTCCACTGGGTGCGCCGGTGTGAACCCAGTCAGCCGGAGGTCCACCGAGCGCCAGGATCAGGTCGTCATCGGCCGGCCTTCCTTCGAGCAGGCTGAGACACCCGCTGACAACCGCCTCCACGCCTCGACGAGCGCACTCCTGCTCGATGCTCTGGCGCGGTGTCATGCCCCAATGCGAAGACGTGCCCATCCCTTGAACCCTAGGGCGTCGGGCGTGAGATGGACGGTGTCGTGTTCGACGCTGGATTGGCAACGACGTGCGCTGCGCAGGGCCGTGTCCCTAAAGCCGCCTTCAGAGACGTTGGCGGCGCATGATGCGCAGAAACAGCCAGCCCGAGCGGTCCGCAGCCGTAACCGCAAACCGACACGTGCATGAGCAGCTTCTACGGCTTGCCTGGCGAGGGCATTCTCCAGTTGAGGCGGTGGTAGTCGCAGACCGAGGTGAGGTTAACCGCTAATCGTTAAGCTGCCCCCTTGTGACGAAGGTGCGCGCAGCGGTGGTGTATGCCCGGATCAGCAGCGATGTTGAGGGTTCCGGGCTTGGCGTGGCGCGGCAGTTGGAGGACTGCCGCAAGTTGGCCGGCTCGTTGGGTTGGGCGGTGGCCGAGGAGTATGTGGACAACGATCTGTCGGCGTATTCGGGCAAGCGGCGTCCGGGGTATGAGCGGATGCTGGGGCCTACGGCAGCAGCTATGGGGACGCCGGCGCACTGCGATCACCTGCGGATAACGGCACCTACCTTCGGTGCCGCGGGTGCAGGTAGCGGCACCTACCCGCGGTGCCCAGTCGCAGCTATGCGCCCATGTCTCGGGCTACTTCAACCTTCGCTGCCTCGACTTCCTCGCTCGTTGAGTGAGCCACGTCCGTCTGCACCTCCAACTGCGTGAGGAGGTCCCGTAGCGCCTGCACCTGCGCCCTATGGGAGACGGGGACGGTGTCCTCGTCCGTCTCCATCAGCCAGTCGAACAGCACGACGGCATCTGCCCGCCAGAGGGACAACTTCACCTGCGGGACGTTCTGCATGACCGAACGCTAATGGCGGCTCTGCAACGGGTGAGGTAGCGGCACCTACCTTCCGTAGCCCGGCTGCCAGTTCTGTCGCTCGACCTCGACCAGTTCGCCACGGGCGACCAGGGCGAGCAGTCGCTGAGCCTCTTGGCGTGTCACGCCTTCCATGTGTCGAGGCTCGCCCTCCTCGACGTTCTCCCAGACCACAAGACCCGTCCGGAATACGTTCAAGCACCATTCGGACTCGTGCGTCACGGCGACGTCGGGATGCTCTGCATCCGCCGCCTCCAACTCGTCGAGCAGCGCATCGAGCGCTCCTTCAGAAGTGTCGTCGTCCATTACGCCTGAGACGTGCGTGCGCGTAGCCATCGACCGAGGGTAATGCCGGTTACCCGTGGGGTGTCCTAAGAGTGGACGAGGTTGCCCGGGCGGGTACGCCTTCCGCCGCCGGAGACAGCAAAGAAACGGCACCTCTTATTGAAGGCAGGGTTGCCAATTCTTCGCCTTCGGCGGGTCGACAATCAGTCGAGCGAAATCGTGAAGGTCGAGCTGGACCCGTCGGAATCAGTGATCGTGACAGGTCCGAAGGTGAAGAAGACATCTGAAGCACCGGCTGGCGCACGGTAGAAGCCGGTCGCGTGGGTAACACGGAACGCGATTGCCGCCATGGTGGCGGCGACCTCGGCGTTGCACTCGATCTTGGCTTCTGTCAGCCCTCGGTGGCCGTTCTCCTGCGCCCAAGAGCGGAAACGGTCCGAACTACTACGCACGCTCGGGAGCAACCCCTTGTTCGCCCAGGCCCACAGCCATGATCCGGCGCCTGCGTTATAGGAACCAAGGATCTGCGCCGCGGCCGACGCCGTCCTGTCTGCGAAGGTCCAGGTGATGACTCCGGTGGTTTGATCGAAGCCCCAGGCCGTCGCCGTGCCGAGACCCCATCGGGATGTGTGGGCTTGTCCGACCTGCTCGATCATGTCCTGACCCTCAAGGATGAGGGTGCTCAGGTCTGAACCCTGGTCGGACGTGGGGATGGGTCCCTTGCGCTTGAAGAGAGCCATGCGAGGAGGGTAGAGCCACTACTCCGTGTTCGCGGAACGACGGTGTCCTCCAGCCGCGCAGTGATCCGCAACCGGTAGGCGAGGCCGTCCGGGCCCCAGTGCACTCCCAGCTCGGCGCCCAGCGCCTCGGCGAGCAGGACCGGGTCGCCGGACCGCTCCGCCTCCGCGATCGCCTCGGCCGCGAACGGCACCTACCCGGCGGTCATGAACCGATCATCGAAGGCGACCAACTCATCTGAAAGAGCCGCATCGAAGGACCACGTGTCCGCGACGACGTGCGAGATGCGACCGCGCAGGGCCCCAGGCGAGGCAGTGGCTTCGTCGTCCATCGCCGCCGCCAGCAGACGCTTGATGGTCACGAGGTCGGCGTCGGACGCACGGGTCCGGCGGAGTTCCAGAGGTCGTAATGCCTCCGCCTCGACAGCCGCCAACAGGCGTACAGCCTCGGTCTTCCGCGTTGCCACGGACCGAGGGTAGTGCCGGTTACCCGCGTCAAGCTACCGTGACCTCTAATGGGGGCGTTTTTACGACTAGTCAGGTTGCCCAGGTTGGTGGTGCCGCCGTGCGGTCGGGACTGCCAGCGCTTCGACGGCTCAACGATCCGCATGGCGAGGATTCGGAACCGCTCGAACAGATAGCTCGTCGATGCCGGTGAAATCAGCCGGGTTGCAGGTGTACAACGGCAAGTCATGGGCGATAGCCGACGCCGCGATCAAGGCGTCGTAAGCGCGGGCAGCGGGTTTGCGGCCGGCCTGGCGCAGCGACGCCGCGACGCGGCCGAACGCCCGGGCCGACGCGGCGTCGAAGGCAAGTGCATCGAAGTCCGCTTCGGCTTGCTGCAGGTGCGCTTGACGGGCCGATCGTTCACGAGCGGTGTCAGCCACATGCGGGCCGACCGACAGTTCGGCCAAGGTCACCGCGCTGATCACGCACTCGTCGGGTAGCACGCTCGGATCGGCCAGCTCACCGAGCAGGATCACGGTGGAGGTGTCGAGCATTCCCCGAGCCGCAGGAACATTCATACGGCGGAATCGAGCACGGTGTCGATGTCGCGGCGCAGCAGATCAGGGTCGACCTTCGGCAAGTGGCGGCGGCGTTCGATGAGATCGGCAGCCGTTGGGGCCGGCCGTCGCCGCGGGCGCAATTCAGCGACCTCGGCGCCATCCCGGGTGACGATCAGCTCTTCGCCGCGAGCTACCCGGTCGAGGACTGCTCCGCCGTCGTTGCGGAGCTCGCGCACTGTCACGGTCTTCATACCCTGCAGTGTATCACCGGTGATACATGACTAGGAAGACGGCTCTCCTCTTACCTTCAAGAGGATTACTACAGCAGCGGTAGCTGCTCTGAGAGATCCGCCCGGTTGCCGCTGGCCCGGACCTGACCGGCGGCCAGGGCCTGGCGCCAGTCCGCACGCCCGGTGGCTAGCAAGAGAAACGTCACCGGGTCGGTCTCCACCACGTTGGGCGGAGTCCCCCGGGTGTGGCGCGGGCCTTCGATGCACTGCACGGCGGCGAACGGCGGCACCCGCACCTCGACCGACCGGCCCGGGTGCTTCGCCGCGAGCATTCCGGCCAGGCCACGCACCCCGGCCTTGAGCGCGCCGCGGTCCAGCTCGATCGGAGCCCGGTCCGGCAAGGACCGGCTCAGGTCATGAGAATGCGCCAGCACCTCGAAGATCCGGGTGGTCAGGTAATCGGCGCCACTGATCGGACCGCGCGGCGCCCGGACCACCTTCGGCAACGGCTCGGCCAGCCGCACCCGCACCTGGCTCAGCAGCAGGTCCAACTCACCCAGCAGTTCGTCCGGGGTCCGATCAGCGGCGATCTCGGCGGTCACCGCGTCGATCGCCCCGGCATCCACCCGGTAGCGGGCGACGTAGTCGTGCAACGCCAGCGGCGGCTCGTCGACCGGCGAGCCCAGCGCGCCCAGCAACCCCCGGAAGATCATCAGCACGTGCCCGGTCAGCAGCCGGACGTCCCAGCCGGGCAGCACGCTGGGCTGGCTGAACGCCTCGAACGGCAGCTGCGCCAACCACTCCCGCATCAGCGCCGCCTGGGCGAGCAGCGGCTGACCGGAAGTGCCGCTCTTCGCACCAGCGCCGATCGACCCTGCCATCGATCAGCCGAACAGCGCCGGCAACGTCGAGGTCCAGGCCACCCGCAGCTCCGGCATCGGCAGCCGGAACTGCCCCTGCACCTCGATGGCCGACTCGAGCACGTCGAGCATGCCGATCCGCTGCGCCGGCAGGCCGCGCGCGGCGCACAGGTCGGTGAACCGCTCCTCGTCAGCGCGCGGCACCGCCACGATCGCCCGGCCGGCCGACTCGGAGAACAGGAACACGAACGGGTCCGCCCCCTCGGGCAGGATCAGCCGGACGCCGACGTTGCCGCGCAGGCACGCCTCGGCCACCGCCACGAACAGCCCGCCGTCGGACAGGTCGTGCGCGGCGTCGGTCAGGCCGTCCCGGGAGGCGTCGATCAGCACGTCGGCGAGCAGCCGCTCCCGCTCCAGGTCGACCGCCGGCGGCCGGCCGCCGAGAAAGCCGTGCGCGACATGCGCCCACTCCGAGCCGCCGAACTCGTCCCGGGTGTCACCGAGCAGGTAGAGGTGAGCGCCGTCGCGGCGCAGCGCCATCGGCGTCCGGCGGGTCACGTCGTCGATCACCCCGAGCACCCCGACCACCGGCGTCGGCAGGATGGCGGTGTTGCCGGTCTGGTTGTAGAAGCTGACGTTGCCGCCGGTCACCGGAATGCCCAGCTGCTGGCAGCCGTCGGCCAGCCCACGCACGGCCTCGGCGAACTGCCACATCACCGCCGGGTCCTCCGGCGAGCCGAAGTTCAAGCAGTTGGTGACGGCCAGCGGCCGGGCGCCGGTGACGGCAACGTTGCGGTAGGCCTCGGCCAGCGCCAGCTGCGCGCCGGCGTAGGGGTCCAGCCGGCAGTACCGGCCGTTGCCGTCCACCGAGACCGCGATGCCGACGTTGCTGTCTTCGCCGTCCGGCCCGGGCAGCCGGATCATCCCGGCGTCCTCGGGCTGGGCCAGCACCGTGTTGCCCTGCACGTAACGGTCGTACTGGTCGGTGACCCAGGACTTGTCGGCCAGGTTCGCCGAAGACATCAGCTTCAGCGCGGTGGCCCGCAGCTGCTCACCGGTCTTGGGCCGCGGCAGGCCGTTGCCGTGCTCGCCGTTGAGCGCGTCCTGGTCATAGGGGCGGCGCACCGGCCGCCGGTACACCGGGCCCTCGTGGGCCAGGGTGCGCGGCGGCACGTCCACGATCGTCTCGCCGTGCCAGCGCATCACCAGCCGGTCGCCGTCGGTCACGGTGCCCAGCACGGTGGCGGTGACGTCCCACCTGGCGCAGACCTGGAGAAACGCCTCCAGGTTCTCAGGCGCCACCACCGCCATCATCCGCTCCTGGGACTCGCTCATCAGGATCTCTTCGGGCGAGAGCGTCTCATCGCGCAGCGGCGCGAGGTCCAGGTCGATCTCCATGCCGCCGGTGCCGGCCGCGGCCAGCTCGGTGGTCGCGCAGGACAACCCGGCGGCGCCCAGGTCCTGGATGCCGGTGACCAGGTCGGCGGCGAAGATCTCCAGGCAGCACTCGATCAGCACCTTCTCGGCGAACGGGTCGCCGACCTGCACCGCCGGGCGCTTGCGCTCGCCCTCGCGTTCGAAGCTGGCGCTGGCCAGCACCGAGGCGCCCCCGATGCCGTCGCCGCCGGTGCGGGCGCCGAACAGCACGACCAGGCTGCCGGGCCCCTCCGCCTTGGCCAGCTTGATCCCATCCGCCCGCAGCACGCCGACGCACAGCGCGTTCACCAGCGGGTTGGCCAGGTAACTCGGGTCGAAGACCATCTCGCCGCCGATGTTGGGCAGCCCCAGGCAGTTGCCGTAGCCGCCGATCCCGGACACCACGCCGGGCAGCACCCGGGCGGTGTCAGGGGCCTCGGCGGCGCCGAACCGCAGCGAGTCCAGCACCGCGATCGGGCGCGCGCCCATGGTCAGGATGTCGCGGACGATGCCGCCGACGCCGGTGGCCGCGCCCTGGTGCGGTTCGACATAGGACGGGTGATTGTGCGACTCGATCTTGAAGGTCACCGCCAGGCCGTCGCCGACGTCGACCACGCCGGCGTTCTCACCCATGCCGACCAGCAGGATGTCCTTGGCCTGGGCCGGGACCTTCTCACCGAACTGCTTCAGGTGCACCTTGGACGACTTGTAGGAGCAGTGCTCGGACCACATCACCGAGTACATCGCCAGCTCGGAGCTGGTCGGCCGGCGTCCCAGGATCTCTTTGATCCGGGCGTACTCGTCGCGCGCCAGGCCCAGCTCGGCGAAGGGCTGGGACTGCCCGGCGCTGGACTCGGCGACCTGCACCGTGTCGAGCGGGACGCGCCGCCGGGTGGCGGTCACGCGCTGACCAGGCTGGTCAGGACGGAGCTGAAGAAGGCCAGGCCGTCGGCGCTGGGGCCGGTGAGGGGGTCCACGGCGTGCTCGGGATGCGGCATCAGCCCGACCACGTTGCCGGCGGCGTTGCAGATGCCGGCGATGTCGCGGTACGAGCCGTTGGGGTTGCCGTCGAGGTAGGTGGCCACCACCCGGCCCTCGGCCTCGAGCTCGTCCAGCGTCCGCTGGTCGGCGACGAAGCCCCCGTCGATGTTCTTGATCGGGATGACCAGCTCCTGGCCGGGCTGGTAGCCGGCGGTCCAGGGGGTGTCGGCGTTGACGATCCGCAGCCGCTGGTCGCGGCAGACGAACCGGCGTTCGGCGTTGCGGATCAGCGCGCCGGGCAGCAGGTGCGCCTCGCACAGCACCTGGAAGCCGTTGCAGATGCCGAGCACCGGCAGGCCGTTGCGGGCCCCGTCGATCACCGACTCCATCGCCGGTGAGAACCGGGCGATGGCGCCGCAGCGCAGGTAGTCGCCGTAGGAGAAGCCACCGGGCAGCACCACCGCGTCGACGTCGGAGAGCCACCTGTCGCCGTGCCACAGCGGCACCGGCTCCGCACCTGCCAGCCGGATCGCGCGCATGGCGTCGCGATCGTCAAGACTTCCGGGAAAGGTCACCACTCCGACGCGCACGCTCACGTCCACAGGTTACCGGTCGCCCCGCCTTCTCCCTGCCGGCCGGGCGGTTGCCCGGAGCGCATTGTGCGGCCCGAAACGTCGTTGCGCGGGCCCTACCAGCGACGTTTCGGGCCGCACAATGGCGTTGAGGCGGGGTCAGCGGCGGGGCTCAGCGGGAGATGGTGAAGTCCTCGATGACCGGGTTGGCCAGCAAGGTGTCGGCCAGCTTGGTCAGGGTGGCGTCGTCGAGGTCGTCGTCGACGTCGAGCTCGAAGTGCTTGCCCTGGCGCACCGAGTTGACGCCCTCGATGCCGAGCCGGGTCAACGCGCCCAGGATGGCCTGGCCCTGCGGGTCCAGGATCTCCGGCTTCATCACAACGTCGACTACTACGCGGGCCACGTCGGGCTCCTTCTTTTCCTGCTGCTGGCGTATGCGGAGCGGCAAGCGTAACGCCGCCGGCCCGGGCCGGGCTCCGTCGGCGGCGCTGGCGCCTGCCCAGGGCGACGTTGCCCACCTAGGCTCCCCGCCATGCAACGCGTCCTGGTCGCCGGCTCGTCCGGCTCGGGCAAATCCACCCTGGCCGCCGAGCTCTCGCGCCGGTTGGGCCTGCCCTACGTCGAGCTGGACTCGCTGTTCCACGGGCCGGGCTGGGTGCCGCGACCGCGGTTCCTCGACGACGTCCGGGCAGTGGCCGCCGGTCACCGGTGGGTCTCGGAGTGGCAGTACCCGGAGGCCCGGCCACTCCTGCTGGCCCGTGCGGACACCCTGATCTGGCTGGACTTTCCGCGCCGGCACAGCGTCATGCACCGGGTACTGCGGCGGTCCTTCCGGCTGGCCGCCTTCCGCACGCCGATGTTCAACGGCAACACCGAGAGGTTCCGGGACTGGCTCAACCCCGAGCACCCGATCCGGTGGGCGTGGAGCACCCACCATCAGGTACGGGCCAACGTGCTGGCAGCGGTCGAGCAGCGCCCGGACCTGACGGTGATCCGGCTGGGCTCACCCGGACAGGTCCGGCGCTGGCTGCGCTCAGTCGGCCGGAGCTGACTCGGAATCAGCCGCAGCCAAGCCGGGCCAGTCCTCGCGGAACAGCCCCATCAGGACGGTGTCCTCGTACCGGCCGCCGGACCAGACCTGCAGGCGCTGGCGGCCCTCCTCGACGAACCCGACGGCGCGGTAGGCCCGGATCGCCCGCTCGTTGCCGCCATGGACCTCGAGCCAGAGCTTGCGCAGGTTCTGCAGCCGGAAGCCGTAGTCCACCAGCAGCGCCAGAGCCTCGCGGCCATAGCCACGGCCCCAGTACGCGCGGTCGCCGATGCCGATGCCGACCTCAGCCGTGCCGTCGCGCCGGTTGACGTTGTGCAGCCCGCAGTCACCGATGAACACCCCGCCGGCCTCGATGGCGAAGGTCGGGCTCTCCTTGTCCTTGGCCAGCTCCTCGAAGAACTGCTGGACCACCGCCCGGGTCCGGGGACGGGGCGGGTCACCGCCGCCTAGCAGCTCGAACTCGACATCGTTCTTGAACTCGGTCAGCCTGCCCAGGTCTGACTCGGTCAGGGCCCGAAGCGTGACCAGCTTGCCGACCAGCATCGCGTACACCTCATTCGTTCTCTCCGTCGGACGCCAGGCGTCGGACGCCCGGGTCGACGAGCAGCCGGCTTCCCGGTTCGCAGAGCTGTCCGACTACCCGGCCGGAGCCAACCAGTCGGCGAACCGTAACCCGGTGAGCCGCTCGTACGCATCCAGATATCGCTGCCGGGTGGCGGCCACCACCTCATCGGGCAGCGGTGGCGGCGGCTGGTCGGAGTGCCGATCCCAGCCGGAGTCGGGCGAGCTCAGCCAGTCCCGGACGTACTGCTTGTCATAGCTGGCTTGCCGGCGTCCGGGCTGCCACTCATCAGCGGGCCAGAACCGGGACGAGTCCGGGGTCAGCACCTCATCGCCGAGCATCAGCTCACCGGTGCAGGAATGCAGGCCGAACTCGAACTTGGTGTCGGCGAGCATGATGCCGCGGGCCGCCGCGATGTCACGGGCCCTGGCGTAGATGGCCAGGCTGAGCGCGCGCAGCCGGCCGGCGGTCTTCTCCCCCACCTGCTCGACCACGGCGCTGAAGCTGATGTTCTCGTCGTGCTCGCCCACTGCGGCCTTGGCGGCCGGGGTGAAGATCGGCTCGGGTAGCCGGTCGCCGTCGGTCAGCCCGGCCGGCAGCGCGATGCCGCAGACCGAGCCGGTGGACTGGTACTCCAGCAGGCCGCCGCCGGTGAGGTAGCCGCGCACCACCGCCTCGACCGCGATCATGTCGAGCTTCACGCACAGCATCGCCCGGCCGCGCCAGGCATCGGGGATCAGCTCGTCGTCATAGCTGATCAGGTGATTGTCGACCAGGTCGGCGAGCTGCTCGAACCACCAGACCGACATCGCCGTCAGGATCCGGCCCTTGTCCGGGATCTCGGTCGGCAGCACGTGGTCGAAGGCCGATATCCGGTCGCTGGCGACCATGATCAGGTGTCCGGTGTCGGTGGCGTACAGGTCGCGCACCTTGCCCGAGTGGACGTGGGTAAGCCCGCTGTCAGAGCGCTCGGTCGCCGGTGTCGGGGGCACGGGCCGAATCCTGTCACACCGCGATAACGATGTGTTCCCGGTGGATCTTCAACGCAACCCCGGAAGGCCGGTCGCGTCTGACAAGCGGAACATCCACAAAAGCGTCGGCCGGCTTCTCCACGGCCAGGAACGGACAGCGCAGTGACGCAATCCCTCACGATCGACATCGCCGCCTCGTACGCGGCCGACCGGCTGGAACTCCAGTGACCCGGCTCGAGCGTCCGGCCGCTTCACCCCGGCGCGCCCGCTGGCTGGCTCCGGTGCTGGCCGCGGCCGCCGCCGCCGCGGTGGCCGTCGCCGCGGTGGCCGTCGGGGTCACCGCTGTCTCCACCTCGGGCAACGGCGACCGCGCAGCTATCCTGCCGGTCACCCAGGTCAGCACGCCGACTCTGGGCCCGACTCCGACGCCCAGCAGCACCCCGCCCGCGCCACGGCCTGCCAGCCCCATCTCGGCCAGACCCGCGGCCACCACCACACCGCCGGCGCAGGTGGCGGCGCCGCTCAGGAACGGTCAGCAAGCAGACCGGTCCCAGATTCCGTGGAGCCAGGTCGGCCCCGGTTGGCATCTGATCGCCAGCACTGCCACGCCCAAGGCAGTGACGGCCCCGCTCTACCTGGTCAACCCGATCGGCGGCCGGTACCTGATCAGCCAGGTGGCCATTGACAGCATCCGCGCCTGGTCGCCTGACGGCAGGCGGGTCTTGCTCACCGGGGAAGGGGCAGGCCGCTTTAGTGAGCTGGAGCTGGCAACCGGGCAGGTGCTGCGCACATTCACCATCCCGGGCGCCGCGTTCGTCAGCTACACCCGGCCGACAGGTCAAGCCATCCTAGTAGAGGTGAGAGTCGGCAAGGGATCTGCGGCGCGGACCACACTGCAAAGATTTGGAACCGACGGCCGGCACCAGCGGACCTACCCCTCCGAACTGCCCGGCCTGGGTAAGTTGTCGACCCATACCGTCCTGTACAGCCCTGACGGCACTGAGCTGCTGATCGGCGCCCGAAACGGCCTGGCGCTGCTCGGAAATGACGGTCATCTCATTCGAACCCTGCCCGCGCCGGCCGAGCAACGGGAGTGCGACCCGATCAAGTGGTGGGACGCGGCGACGGTGTTGACCAGATGCACGAACCACGTCATTAAAAGCCAATTTTTCTCCTGGCCCTCCGAACTCTTCCTCCAACCCGTGTCCGGCGGCAGCCCGACGAAGTTGGCCGGCGCCAGCGCAGCCACCCCGTTCGGCGTCCAGAACGCCTGGCGGTACAGCGGCGGTCTGTTGCTGCGTGAAGAGTCCGGCTGTGGACCGGGCGAGCTGGACCTCCTGCGGAACGGGGTGCTCAGCAAGCTGGCGCTGCCGTCAGGAATCGCTAACCCGCCACCGTTACACGCGGTTGCCGGGGATGTCGTGATCGTGGACCAGCGGATGCACTGCTCGTACGAGCCCGACCCGGTTACTTTGATCGCGGTCAACTTCGTGACCGGAGCCAAGATGACTCTGGCCACGGGGTTCTATAACAGGGTGGTCTCCTACCCCGGCCGCGACGGAGCAGCCCGGCGTTATTGACCGAGCAGCATGGCGTGACTAGGGGCGTAGCCGGCGGCGGCCGGCTACGCCCCAGCACGTACTCGACGGCGGCGATCACGGCCCGGAACTACGCCTGCATCACACCTCGGTAACGGTGGCCGGTTTACCGAATCCCTGATGCAACCCTGACAACCGGATCGCGTCTGACAAGCAGAACATTCCACGCACGGGGCGTTGGCCGGCTCTTCACGGCCAGGAACGGACAGCGCAGTGACGCAATCCCTCACGATCGACATCGCCGGCTTGTACGCCGCGCACCGGCTCAAGCTGGTCCGGATGGCGGTGCTGCTGGTCGATGACATCGGCAGCGCCGAGGACGTGGTGCACGACGCCTTCGCCACGCTGCACCAGCGGCAGTCGCAGGTGCGCGAGCCGGCAGCCGCGATCGGCTACCTGCGGATGACCGTGATCAACAACGCCCGCTCGGTGCTGCGCAAGCGCCAGACCGCCCGGCGCCATCTCAGCCTGGCCCGGCTGCAGGACGCCGAGCCGGCTGACAGCGAGCTGATGCTCGCCGCCGCGCACCAGGAGGTGCTGGCCGCCGTCCGGCAGCTGCCGCCACGCCAGCGCGAGGTGCTCACCCTGCGGTACTGGGCCGACCTGTCCGAGGCCGAGATCGCCGAGGCGCTGGGCATCTCGCGCGGCGCGGTGAAGTCGAACGCCAGCCGCGGCATGGACAAGCTCGAAACGATGTTGGGAGACGCTCGATGAACCGCCAGACCGAGGACCGGCTGCGCGCCGCGTTCGACGCCAAGGCCGACCAGGTCACCGATGAACGCCTGGACCAGCTCGCCGAACAGCGCCGCCAGTCACTCATCGCAGACCTCGACGAGCCCGACGGCGCCGAAGACTTCCCCGCCATCCCCGGCTTCACCGACCCCGACAGCCGGAACCCCTTCGCACCCCGCCACCCGGTGGCCCGGCTCGACGTCGACCACCACGCCGCCTCGCCCCGGCACGCCCGCTGGTTCGCCCCGGTGCTGGCCGCCGCCGCCGTCATCGCGGTGGCTGTCGGGGTGACCGCTGTCTCGACCTCGGTCAACAACGGCAAGCGCACGCCCAACCCGCCGGCCACCCAGGTCAGCACGCCGACCCCGACCCCGACGCCGACGCCCAGCCCGACGCAGACTCTGATCGACCCCCCGCCGATGCCGCAACCGTCCGGCAACGGCAACGGCAACGGCTCGACGGCGGTCACCCAGCCCTCCCTGCTCCGCGGTCAGGAAGGGGCTCGATCACAAGTGCCGTGGTCGGAGGTAGGACCCGGCTGGCGGCTGTTGAAGCCTGCCGGCGACCTGTCGACAAGGCTGTACCTCTACAACCCGGCCGGTGGCCGCTACCTGATCAGCGACCAGTTACCGCCGCAAGCGCAGTTGCTGGCATGGTCCCCCGACGGTGAGCGGGCGATGCTGTCCACGGCCGGCCGGTATGACCAGCTGCGGCTACGCTCCGGCCAGCTCGACACCGGCCCGCGGCTGCCGGAGACGTCCTTCCTGACCTACACCCAGCCCCGGGGACTGGCCATGCTGCTGCGCCAGGCCGACAGCACCGGCAAGCACACCCTGGCGCGCTACGCCCCGGACGGGACGCTTCAGCTGACCTACCCGGCCACGATCGAGGGGGTCACGGGTGAGGTGGGGTACAGCGGCCTGTACACCGCCGACGGCTCGGCCCTGGTGGTAGGCATCTCTCCGGTGCACATCACCGCCACCGCTGCCCCGTCCAGCCCTGCGGTTCCTCGCAAGGCGCAGGACGGGTTGGCCTTGTTGAGCAACGACGGGCACCTCATCCGACGGTTCGCCGCGCCGGCCGGTTACGTCAACTGCAAACCGCTGAGATGGTGGTCGGCCACCTCGGTCTTGGAGTCATGCACACGAAAGAGCGGCTCCTTGACCAGCGGGCTGTTCCTGCAGGAGACCTCCGGCGGCCTCCCCGTCCCACTCGCCCAGCCGGCTGGCGGCCCCGGGTACTGGTCGGCGTGGAAACTCGGCAACGGCAACGTGCTGCTGGCCAATGACAGTAGATGCGACAGCGACAGCTACAACATCCTGCATCCGGACACCGGCGACATAACGGCGCTAAAGCTTCCCGCCGGCGTCTCACGGCCAGGCTTCATCCAGAACATGGACGGAAACGTCGCGACATTCGACCTCTACGGGGGCCGCTGCTCCACCAGCCAGCCGGGCGCCCCGCACACCCTGCTCGACTACAACATGGTCACCGGGCAGAGCGCCGTCCTGTTCGAAGGCGAGGCCACAATCGTCGGCTACCCGCGCCAGGATTAGTGCCTCTATCTCGGCGTGGGCATGGGGCTGCGGACCCGCCAGCAGGTCACCGACCGAAATCCGATGCAACCTCACGCCCGAGCCGGACGTCCCCTCTGCATGACTCGGATTTCCGGCCACCTCAGTGCGATGACATGATCGCGGTGACCGGTCCGGCAGGGCTCGACCTGGCCGCGTTGTACCGCGATCATCGCCTCCACCTGCTCCGGATGGCGGTGCTGTTGGTGGACGACCGGGCAAGTGCTGAGGACGTCGTGCAGGACGCTTTCGTGTCGTTCCAGCGCTCCTGCCACCGGCTGCGCGACCCCGAGGCGGCGCTGGGCTACCTGCGGGTGTGCGTGGCCAACGCCGCCCGGTCGGCCGTGCGGCGGCGCCAGGTCGCCCGCAAGCACCTGCACCGCTCCGCCGTGGTCACCGACGAGCCACCCGCCGACACCGAGCTGATGCTCGCCGCCGAGCACCAGGAAGTCCTCAAAGCCCTGCGCAGGCTGCCTGACCGGCAGCGCGAGGTGCTGACCCTGCGGTATTGGTCAGACCTTTCCGAGGCCCAGATCGCCGAAGCGCTAGGAATCTCCAAGGGCGCCGTCAAATCCAATGCCAGCCGTGGCATGCGCCGGCTGGCCGTCGTGTTGGGAAGTGCCCGGTGAACGCACTGGAAGACCGCCTGCGCGCCGCGCTGAAAGCGAAGTCTGACGCCGTGACCCTGGATGAGACCGAGGCCCCGGCGCAGGCCATCTCGACCGAGGTCATTCGCCTCGTACCGGACGTCGCCGCTCGGCCGCAGCGCCGGATCGCCACCGTGCTGGCAGCGGTCGCCGCCGCCGCCGTCCTCGCGCTGGCGGTGGGCACCCTGGTGGCCGGAGGTGGCGATGGGTCATCCGCCGGCCGCGTCGGCAACCGGACTGAGGTGCCCTGGAACCGGGTCGGGCCGGGATGGACGCTGGTGCAGGACACCACGCACACGACGCGCGACCAGCAAGGTTACCCGCACCTGCGATCCGACACCCCGGAGCGACTGCTGCTGATCGATCCATCGGGTGTCAAGTACCTGATCAGCACCGTCGACCCCCAGCGTTGGTTGCTGACCGGCTGGAGTGAGCGCACCGACCGAGCGCTGTTCGAGCCGCAAGGGGAGACTAACCAGTCCTCTACCAGCGTCCTCGTGGTGGATCTGCGGACCGGAACCAACCGAACCGTCACAGCTCCCGGAGTCTTCTTCTCAGCGCGCTTCTCCGGCCCTGATGACCAATCGATCCTCTTCGAGGACCAGCAGACGCTGGCGGTCTACAGCCTTGCGGGTCGGCTGCAGGCCCGGTTCAGTGGTTCAGGGCGGGACCTCTTCCCCGCCACTGTCAGCTCCCGGGACGGGACGCAGATCATCGTCGGCAGCAAGGCAGGGCTGGCGGTCCGAGACGCGCGGACCGGGCAGCTGGTACGCACGCTGGCGCCGCCGATCGGTTTCGGGGCCTGCGATAATCTGGTCTGGCAACCACACGGTGAGCTGGTCGCGGCCTGCAGGCCGGTCAAGCCGGCTGCCTCGTCCCTCGACCTGGCACGACTATTCATGTTCTCCCGAGGCGACACTCTCACCCCAGCCCGGACCGACCCCCGGCTGGTGCCTGGCACCACGAACCTCGGGCTCCGGCAGGGCTACCTGGCAATCCAGCAGAGGTCGTACCCGCTCGTTTCCCGAGCTGACGCGACGGCCGTCCGAGTCGGCGCCGACGGCCGTCAAGAGCCAGTCCCGATACCAGCGGCTTTCGACGGTGCGAACTGGATAGCCGACCGGGGCGACGCGGGCATGGACACCGTGGCTCTCGTGCGTGCGAAGTCCGACGCCGAGGGATACCGCGACGCACTTGCCAGCTGGAACCCATTCACCGGAAAGGTGACCGAGCTCTATCGCGCCGCGACCCCGACCGGAATACTGATCACCAACGTCCCTTGGCGGGATTTCAGCGGCTGACCCTCGGGCAGAAGCACGAAAGGCCGCTACAGGATCGGCTCGGGGGTGTAGCCGGCGGCGGCCGGCTCGCTCTCCAGGACGTAGCCGACCGCGGCGATCACCGCCCGGACCTGGGCCTGGGCGGCGCCGGTGAATGCCAGCGGGTCGGCCAGCAGGCCGGTCAGGGTGCCCTCGTCCAGGCCCAGCCGCTGGTCGGCGGCCAGCCGGGCCAGCAGGTCGTTCTCAGCGGCGCCCTGCTCGCGCATGTCCAGGGCCACCCGGACGGCGTGCTCCTTGATCACCTCGTGCGCCTGCTCGCGGCCGGCGCCGGCCCGCACCGCGGCCATCAGCACCTTGGTGGTGGCCAGGAACGGCAGGTAACGGTCCAGCTCCCGGGCCATCACCGCCGGGAACGCCCCGAAGTCGTCCAGCACCGTGAGGGTGGTCTCGAGCAGGCCGTCCAGGGCGAAGAAGGCGTCGGGCAGCGCGACCCGGCGGACCACCGAGCAGCTGACATCACCCTCGTTCCACTGGTCGCCGGCCAGCTCACCGGCCATCGAGGCATAGCCGCGCAGCAGCACCGTGAAGCCGTTGATCCGCTCGGCCGAGCGGGCGTTCATCTTGTGCGGCATCGCGCTTGAGCCGACCTGGCCGGGCCGGAACCCCTCGGTGACCAGCTCGTGGCCGGCCATCAACCGCAGCGTGGTGGCAAAGCTGGACGGCGCCGCGGCGAGCTGCACCAGCGCCGAGAGCACGTCGTAATCCAGCGACCGGGGATAGACCTGGCCGGTGCTGGTCAACACCTTCTCAAAGCCCAGGTGCTCCGCGACCCGGCGCTCCAGCTCGGCCAGCTTGTCCGCGTCGCCGTCGAGCAGGTCGAGCGTGTCCTGAGCGGTGCCGACCGGGCCCTTGACGCCGCGCAACGGGTAGCGGGCGATCAGGTCGTCCAGCCGGGCCAGGGCCACCAGCAGCTCGTCGGCCACCGTCGCGAACCGCTTGCCCAGCGTGGTGGTCTGGGCGGCGACGTTGTGCGAGCGGCCAGCCAGCGCCAGCGACTCGTACTCGGCGGCGCGCCGGGCCAGCCGGGCCAGCACCGCCAGCACCTTGGTCCGGACCAGCTTCAGCGCCGAACGCACCTGCAACTGCTCGACATTCTCGGTCACGTCGCGGCTGGTCATCCCCCGGTGGATCAGCTCGTGGGACTGCTCGGCCGAGGCCCCTCCAGCAGCCAAGGAGTTGAACTCCTCGATCCGGGCCTTGACGTCGTGCCTGGTGACCCGCTCGCGCTCGGCGATGGAGTCCAGATCGACAGCATCGACGCCGGCCTCGACCACCTTGCGGTAGGCCTCGATCGCGCCGTCCGGAGTGTTGATGCCCAGATCCCGCTGGGCGATGAGCAGCGCCAGCCAGAGCTGACGTTCGAGCACCACCTTGTGCCGCGGGCTGAAGACGGTGGCCATCGACGTGGAGGCGTAGCGATGGGCGAGCACGTTCGGGATGGCGGGCTTGGCGGCTGGCTTGGCTGGCTGATCTGGCGTGGCGGTCACCCGGCCATTCTGTCGCACCGCCCGCCGTGGCCTCGCGCAGCGGGGTCTGGTGCACTTAGGCAATGAGCCGACCTGACCTGCCGGCAACGGAGGGCTTCCGGCTGACGGTGCTCGGAACCACCGACACCCACGGCCACATCCTGAACTGGGACTACTACACCGACGCCGAGTACGACGACGCCCGGCACAACGACGTCGGCCTGGCCAAGATCTCGACACTGGTGAACACGATGCGCGCCGAGCGGGGCTGGTGCGCGACGCTGACCCTGGACGCCGGTGACACCATCCAGGGCACGCCGCTGGCCTACTACTACGCCCGGATCGATCCGATCACCGGCGCCGCGGCCCCCATCCATCCGATGGCCGCCGCGATGAACGCGATCGGCTTCGACGCCGCCGCGCTGGGCAACCACGAGTTCAACTACGGCATCGAGACGCTGCGCGGGTTCCAGTCGCAGTTACGGCACCCGCTGCTGGGCGCCAACGCCCTGGACTGGGACACCGGCGAGCCGGTCTTCGACGAGTTCATCATCAAAGACGTCCCCGTCGGTGACCATCGGGGGCACCAACGGGGCCACCGGCACGACGAGCACGGCGAGTTCGTCCGGATCGGCATCGTCGGCCTGGTCACGCCCGGCTGCGCCATCTGGGACAAGGCCAGCCTGGAGGGCCGGATCAGGTTCAACGGCATCGTCGAGCAGGCCAGGCTGGTGATCCCCAAGGTCCAGCAGGCCGGCGCCGACGTCGTCATCGTGTGCTGCCATTCCGGCACCGACACCTCCTCCAGCTACGGCGACGCGCTGCCCTGGCCGGAGAACGCCTCGACGCTGCTGGCCCAGGAGGTGCCCGGCATCGACGCGATCCTGGTCGGGCACGCCCACCAGGAGATCGGCCAGCGGTTCGTGCCCAACACCGCCACCGGCAAGCAGGTGCTGCTGTCCGAGCCGCTGCGCTTCGGACACCGGCTGACCGTGATGGACCTGGACCTGGTCTCCCATCGCGGTCGCTGGCAGGTCGGCTCAGCCAGCGCGAGGGTGCTCAACACCAGTCTCGTCGACGCCGACGACACGATCGTCTCGTTGGTTCTGGAGCAGCACGAGAAGGTGCGCGGCTATGTCAACAGCGTCATCGGAGCTTGCACTTTCGCCATGTCGGCGGCGGCCTCCCGCTACCAGCACACCGCCGCGATGGACTTTCTCAACCACGTCCAGGGCGTGGCGGTAAAACAGGCACTGGCCGGCTCACCGTCGGCGTCCCTGCCGGTCCTGTCGATCGTCTCCCCGTTCAACGCCGCCGCGGCGATCCCGGCCGGCGAGGTGACGGTGCGCGACGTGGCCGGCCTCTACATCTTCGACAACACCCTGCTGGGCATCGCGTTCACCGGCGCCCAGGTGCGGCAGTACCTGGAGTACTCGGCGGCCTACTTCAAGCAGGTCAGCGGCACCGGCCCGTTCTCGCCGATGCAGCTGATCAGGGCGGTCACCTCCAGGGCTCCGAAGGGCACCTCGGACCACAACTACGACATCATGAGCGGGTTGGACGCCCCGCTGACCTACGACATCGACATCGCCCGGGAAGTCGGGTCCCGGATCAGGAACCTTCACTACGGCGGCTCGCCGGTCACCGACGAGCAGCGGTTCGTGCTCGCGATCAACAACTACCGGCAATCCGGCGGCGGCAACTTCCCCGCCGTGACGACCGCGCCGGTGCTCTACGACGCCCAGGTCGAGGTCCGCCAGCTGATCATCGACTGGGTGAGCGCGGCCGGCGTGATCGACCCGGCGGTTTTCTCCGACGTCGACTGGCGGCTGGTGTCCGACGGCCAGCCGATCCGGATCACGGCTGAGTCGACTCGCTAACCGGCTGACGACCGCTTGGTGCCAGGACTACCTGGCAGCCTGCTGCGCCACGGCGGCTGCGGCGATGTCGGTGCGGTGCTGGCTGCCGGCCAACTCGATGCCGGCCACCAGCCGGTAGGCCGCGTCGCGGGCCTCGGCCAGGGTGTCACCGACCGCGGTGGCCGACAGCACCCGGCCGCCGGCCGAGCGCAGCACCCCGTCACCGTCGCGCCGGGTTCCGGCGTGGATCACCCCCGGCAGGTCAGCGCCGCGGATCGCATCGTCCAGCCGGGGCGTGCCGGGATAGTTCGCGGCGGCGATCACCACGGTGACGGCCGCGCCGGCCCGCCAGCGCAGCGGCGAGTGCTCGGCGAGCGTGCCGGTCGCCGCCGCGTGCAACAGCCCGGCCAGCGAGGACTCCAGCAGCGCCAGCACCACCTGGGTCTCGGGGTCGCCGAACCGGGCGTTGAACTCGATCACCCGCGGCCCGGCCGCCGTCATGGCCAGGCCGACGTAGAGCAGCCCCGCGAACGGCGTGCCGCGCCGGCGCATCTCGTCCACGGTCGGCCGGGCGACCTCGGCCACCACCTGCTCGACGGCGCCCGCGGGCAGCCAGTCCAGGGGGGCGTAGGCGCCCATGCCGCCGGTGTTCGGGCCGGTGTCGCCGTCGCCAATCCGCTTGTAGTCCTGGGCGGGCAACAGCGGCAGCACGCTCACCCCATCGGTGACGCAGAACAGCGACACCTCGGGCCCGTCCAGGTACTCCTCCACCAGCACCCGCCCGCAGGCGGCGGCGTGCGCGGCGGCCTGGCCGCGGTCAGAGGTCACCACCACGCCCTTGCCGGCAGCCAGCCCGTCGTCCTTGACCACGTACGGCGGGCCGAACTCAGCCAGCGCCGCCTCGACCTGCTCGGCGGTTTCGCACACCGCGGCCCGGGCGGTCGGCACCCCGGCCGCGGCCATCACGTCCTTGGCGAAGGCCTTGCTGCCCTCGAGCTGGGCGGCCTGCCGGGATGGCCCGAAGCAGGCGATGCCGGCGGCGCGCACCGCGTCGGCGGCGCCGGCCACCAGCGGCGCCTCCGGGCCGATCACCACCAGGTCAGCGCGCACCTCAGTGGCCAGCGCGGCGACCGCGGCCGGGTCCGAGACGGCCAGCCGGCGGTGCTCGGCGATGCTCATGGTGCCCGCGTTGCCAGGCGCGCAGATCAGCGCGGTGACCGCCGGGTCGGCCGCCAGCGACAGGCAGAGGGCGTGCTCACGAGCACCGGAGCCGACGACAAGAACCCGCATACCCGGAGGTTATCGAGTCCGGGTATGCGGGTTCTGCTGCCGGGCGGCAGCGGCGGTCAGCAGCCGCAGGTGTAGTACAGGATGTCCCAGTGCGAGCCCTCGTCGGTGTAGATGTTGCCCGAGGCGGCCTGCCACCGCGGGTAACCGTCAGCCCGGTTGCTGATCCGGGTGAAGGTGTTCTTGATGTAGGAGTCGACGCAGGTCCGGTGGCTGATGTCGACCTTGTAGCCGTTCCAGTGGCTGTAGGTGCCGCTGGCGTGACCGGTCTCGGTGCCGCCGGTGATGTTGACCGAGCAGGCGCTGGAGCGCTTGAGGGTGATGACGCCCGAGATGGTGCTCTGGTTGATCTGCTCGAACGACGTGCAGGTCGAGTTGTAGCGGTTGGAGCAGTTGCCGCTCGAGCTCCAGGTCAGGCCCGCGCTGGACAGCTGCGAGGTGGCCTGGGCGTGGGTCAGTTTGGTGACGGCCGCGGCCGGGGCGCTGGTCGCGACCAGCGCGGCCACCGCCGCGAACAGGCCGATCAGGAATACGAGGATGCGACTTTTCATGGGGGTCCACTTCGGGGGGAGGGGTAAACGGCCCTCACCGTCGCGTATCCGGCAAAACTCGGCAACTCCACTCCGGCATCGCTTTACTTGTTCCTAACATCAGTGTTAACGGGCGGGAGGCGGTTCACGGGCGGGAGGCGGTTCACGGGCAGGAGGCGGTTAACGGGCGGGATCAGCGCGGCGGTGAGGCGCCGGTCAGTGTGGACGACAGCCGGGGCGCCGCTGATCGCCGGGAACCGCTGGTCTCCCGACCGGACCCGTCCCTCACTCCTTCTCCGGTTACAGGCGCCTCGCCCGCCGCTTTCCCGCGTGATTCAGTGCTCGGACAGCGAGAGGTCGACAACCAAGTCGTCGAAGGAGACTTCGCCCTCACCCACGCTGCACTCGAGCCGCACCCGGCCATCGGAGGAGCTCTCGACGAGGATGCCGGAATTGCCGATCCACGCTTGGATGGTTCCCCGTGAATCGCGCCAGCAGTTCCAGACGCGAACCGTCACGGGCTTGCGGCCTGCAGCTTCGATCTCAGCACGTATCACGTCGGGAGCCGAAGCGGCCCAGAGCACGATATCGCTGAGTCTCTCATCGTTGATGACGGCATGACCTTGCAAGACCTTCAACCGGATTCCTTGCTCCGGGAGCCCGCTGCCCACCGACACGAATCGCACGAGCAGCTCGGCGCCGCCGGACAAGGGGCCTACCTCGTACATGGAGTGCACTTGCAGGCCGTCCCAGGTGATGACCCGGCTCTGTTCCGCCTGGAACCGATCGGCGAGTGTCTCAGTCATCAGTACCCCGGTCGCCTGTACGGGTCCACCGCAGCGTGGTCTTGCGGCCATCGGGGCGTGAACCGAGTGCCGCCCCTTCGAAATGGAATGGGCTCATGACTCAACTCCATGGACTCAACTCCACCCTTGTCCGGATTGAATCGCCGCGGCGCAGCGCCACGCCGCATCCGAGCGAGGTTAGCGCCGCTCCATTCGCCTGATGACTTCGAGTCTGCGGCCGCATTCTTCCAGTACCGCGCGCGCACGGTGCTCCACGACGGACTCTTTCCCGCAGCGGTTGGAGCAAGGTGGTCATCGCCCACGCTCCACCGGCTGCCGCCGCAGGCGTTGTGCACCAGCACCGGGGTTGCGCCGGCGTAGTAGGTGTGGATCTGGTCGATCTGCAGGTTGAATGCCATCAACACCGCAACCGACACTCTGATCGCCTTGATGGACAGGCGCTTTCCAGAGTGGGTCAGCACCTTGTCACCCGAGTTCAGATCCTCGGCATTGACGAACGTCTTCGTGCTGGCGCTCCAGAACGGGTGCTCGTCAGTGGCCTCGATGACGGATCCGTCTGTGAGGGTGATCTCGATCATCGTGTGCTTGCCGGAGTGCCGGATCAGCTCGGTGACGGACTTGGCGGCGGTTTCGCCGGTTTCAGGGTCGGTAGCCAACACCTCGTCACCGACCTCGACATCCTTGATGGGCTTGCTGGTGCCGTCGGCCATTCGCACGGGGGTGTCGCCGGTGAAGCTGTTCTTGCACGAACTGGCGGCCGTCGTGGTGGATTTGCTTCCCTGACCTCCCGCGAGTCGGCTGGCAAGCCGTCCAGCACCCAGCTTGGCGAGCTTGCCTACGCCCGCGCCGATGGCGCCGCTGGCAGCGCCGAGACCGATCTTCTTCGCAGCGCAGCCGGCGCCTTCTCCCTTGCACTCGGTCGCGGCTTCGTAGGCGCCCGCGGCGGCGCCTACGCCTACTGCGCACGCGGCCGCGGCCACCCCGGCGGTGACGACGCCGCAGCCGATCCCCGCGGCGGTCGACGCGATCGCGACCTTGTGCTCACCGACGAACTCCGCGGCGTCGCCCGCAAGGTCTTCAGCGCCCTCGGCGACGTCACTAGCAGCGTCGCCTACCGCGTCCGCGGCGTCGCCCAGCACACCCGGCAGGCCGAAGTGCCCGTCGACCTCGACGAAGTTCGCCGGGTTCCCGCCGGCCAGGCTGTACCGGTTGGACGTGAGCGGATCGGTTGCCAGGCCGAGGTCGGACAGGGCGCCGGCGTAGCGGTCTTCTTGCAGGAACCGGTTGGACGGGCCGAACCGCCGGGCGCCCATGTCGAGGGTTCCCGAGCCGGAGTCATAGCGCTTCTCGGTGAAGCGCACCGGGTTGATCGGGCTGTTCTTGTCGGTGTCACCGGCCGACATGGCGCTGTCGGCGTCGCCGTAGGGCCGGTAACCGTAAGCTGCGGCGGCCTTGCCCGCGTCGTCGATGAGCTGGCTGACGCTGCCGAGCGGATCCTTGCCGAACGAGTACGGCTTGGGGGCTTGACCGGTGACAGTGTCGGTCATGCCGTTGGCCTTGCCGCGCGCGTCGTAGCTGTAATCCTTGGTCCGGTTCGTCGCCCCGTCGTCGCCGGACTGCTCCTCCTTGGTCACCTTGTCGGTGAGGCCCAGGTGGCTGAAGTTCGTGGTGCGGGCGGCAGCGGCGCCATGCTTCTCCTTCTGCCGGGTCTGGCGGTCCAGCGCGTCGTACTCGTAGCTGGACTCGGTGCTGGTCGCGGTGTCCTTGAAGCCGGTCATCCGGTCCAGGTAGTCATAGCTGTAGTCGCTCTGCACCCCGCTGCCCGACGCGCAATCCGCCGGTGTGCCGGCCCCGCCGGTGGTGCAGTCGAGGTTGCCGCGGCTGTCGTAGTGCGACTTGGTCGTCACCCCACCCGCCGTAGTGGTGTCGAGCTGGGTGCCCCGGTAGGTGTAGTCGGTCGTCGCGCTGACGCCCGAAAGGGATTGAGTCTCCTTCTCGATGTTTCCGGCCGGATCCAGGGTGTAGTCGGTGCTGCCTCCGCCGCCGCTCTCCTGGCGCACCAGCCGGTCGCGCGCGTCGTAGTTGAAGCGAGCGGTGCAGGTGGCGCTCGAGCACGGCGTGCCCGTGGCCGGGCTGCTGCGCTTGAAGACGTCGACCGTCCGGTTGCCGTTGACGTAACGGCCCGCGGTGTCGGTGTAGGTCAGGTCATGCGATTCCAGCACGGCGCCGGCGCCGTTCTTCGTCGACATCGTCTTGAGCTGGCCGTTGTCGTAGTAGGTCCAGTCCTGCACCTTCTTCGGCTGCCAGAGGGTGGCCGCACCCGGGACGTACTTGTCCGTGGTGCGCTGCAGCTCCCAGCCCTGCGGCAGGTAGCTGCCGCGGATCCGGGTGTCATCGGCCGTCGAGGCCAGGGTGTCCTTGCCCTGGTCGATCTGCTGCGTCAGCCGGTCGGTGCCGTCGAAGGTGTAGTCGTTCTGCCGGCCGGCCTTGAGCTGGACGCCGCCGTCGTCCTCCTCGCGGTCATCGATGCGCCGCACGACGTTGTCGCTGAGGTCGAAGCTGCTCAGGGTGGCCTTCCAGCGCGTCTCGCCCTCCTTGCGCTGCCGATTCTTCACAGGCCGGTTCAGGCCGTCCGGGGTGATCTGGATGTCCATCGTGCGCTGCCGGCTGGCGCCGACGCCGCTGGCGTCCTTCATCGTGCGAATGATGTTGTTGGCGTCGTAGGTGTAGGTGACCTTCTGGCCCCCGCTGTCCGAGCGCTCCCGGAGCTTGCCGTCGATCTCGTAGCGGTACTCCTGGCGCTCGGCCAGGTTGAGCTCGGAACTTCCCTTCTTCTCCGGCGTGCGTGAGGTCTGGCGTCCGGAGGCGTCGTAGTCGTAGTGCAGCGCGGGGTTGACGTGGTCGTCACTGACGCGCACCAGGCCCGCGGGGTCGAAGTAACTGCGGTCCTCGCGCTTGTCCTGAGGGACGTCGGCCAGCGCCGCCTGCGCGACGTCCTGCGTGGTGGTCACCAGGTTGCCCACCGCGTCGTAGGCCATGTGCTTGTAATGCTGGTCAGCGGCGCCGGTGCTGGGCAGGTCGGTGCGGGTCAGCTGGTTCGCCGCGTCGTAGACATGGCGCGTGACGTAGGAGCTGAACGTGACCTTGTCGCTGGAGGCGTCATAGGCCCGCGGGGTGATGACGCGGCTGCGGTTGCCGTTGGCGTCGTATTCCAACCGGGTCGTCAGGACCCGCGGCGTGGCGCCGCCGATGAAGGGCTGCGTGCTCTTGACCGGCAGGTCGCGCTGGTCGAAGTCGGTGGTCGCGACCTTGCCGCCCTGGTCGGTGCGCGAGATGACGTTGTCGTTGGCGTCGTAGGCGGTGTGCCGCACCCGACCGGCCGGGTCCGTCCTGGTCAGCGGACGGTGCGCCGCGTCATAGGTCATCTTCGTGACGAACGGCACGGTGTCATCGGTGCACGAGATCGTCGCCCGGTTGGCCCGCGGCGCGATGGTCCGGACGGCGTCACCGGCCAGGTCGAAGCAGGTGTGGGTGTACTTGACGCTCTTCTGCACGCCGGCCGTGTCGACTTCGTAGGCCGCCACCCGGACGGTCCGGTCCAGCAGGTCGTAGCTGAAATCGACGGTGTGGTCGTTGGCGATGGTCGTGCTCTGGACGCCCAGCGGCCGGATCTGACGTGTCTTGCGCCCCGCGGCGTCGTAGGTCGTCGTGGTGCGCTCGCCGGCCGCGTCGGCCGAGGTGTCCATCGCCGTGGCCAGGGTCTCGCGATCCATGACATCGAAGGCGTGCTTGACCTGGAACGCGATGCCGGGTGAGTACTGCTGGCCGTAGTGCTGGTCGATGTCGAGGACGGTGTTGTCGTTGGCGTCGAAGTCGGCGCCGCTCCAGATCAGCAGGCCGCGTTCGGTGGCGGTGGACTTCGGCGCGCTCTGCCGTCCCATCCGGTGGAAGGAGTCGTAGTCGAAGTACGTGCGGTAGTCCCGCGGCACGCCGCCGGTGAAGGCCGCGTGCTTGGCGTCCTGGGTCCACAGCAGCTGCCCGTCGCTGTCGTAGCCGAACTGGGTCTTGCGGGCCAGCGGGTCGGTCACCGCGGTCGGGAATCCGTTGGCGTCATAACCGGTGTAGGTCGTGGTGCCGCCACGCGCGTCGGTCTCACTGCTGACGGTGCCGTTGGCAGCGATGACCAATGTCTTCTTGGCGCCGCTCGGATCGGTCGTCGCTATCAGGTTGCCCCGGGTGTCGTAGTCGAAGCTCCAGCGGTAGTCGCCGACGAGCGCGGTGGCAGTGCCTCGCGGGTTGGTCTTGTGCTTGAGCTGGCTGTAGTGCGGAATGGTGCGCCCGCTCTGCCACTTGCCGATTACGTCATTGGCGTCGACGGCGACGTCCTGCATCTCCAGCGTGGTGGCGTGGCCGAGCTGGTCGGTGGTGCCGGTCAGGTAGCCGTTGGCGTTGTAGGTGTAATTGATCGCTCGGCCGGTCGGCTCGGTGAGGGTGGTGACCTTGTTGTCGGCGTTCCAGGTCAACGTCGTGTTCTGCCCGAGCGCGTTGCGCAGGATGGTCGCGCGTCCGAGGGCGTCCCAGGTGTAGGTCTCGGTGCGCGACAGCGGCGCCGCCTCGGTGGTGGTGCGTGCCGTCAGGTCATAGGTGTAGGTCGTCACCGCGCCGGCGCGGTCGGTGACGGTGTTCAGCCGGCCCCGCAGCTGGGCGGTGCCCGGCCCGTAGTAGCTGAAGCGGGTCTCCGCGCCGCGCGGGTCGCGGATGCTGTGGACCAGCGCCGACTGGTTCGGGGTCTTGGGGTCCGGGTCCACGCGCAGCGCGGGGTCGCTGATCGCCGGCGCGTCGCCGTTGGAGGTCATGTAGGTGAAGACCACCCGCCGATCAGCCAGCGCCGAGCCGTCGGCCTTCGTGCCGCCACGCTGGGTGACCATGCGCAGGTTGCCGTCGTCGTAGTAGTCGAAGTCCCAGGCGCTGCCGCTATGGTCGGTCAGACGCTGCAGCTTGCCGCGGACGTGGGCCTTCTTCACCTCGTCCTTGCTCCAGTAGTCCAGCAAGTAGCTGCGGCCGCCTGCGTCGGTGACGGCCGTGATGCGCTTCTTGACCGGACCGCCGTCCTCACCGGGCGGAATCCGCTCCAGGGTGTAGGTGATGCGGTTGCCGTTGGCGTCCTCGACCAGGGTCGGGTAGCCGTCGCCGTCGTAGAAGTAGGTGACCCGATCGGGACGGCTGAAGGCCCACGCCCGCGCCGGATCGGTCGAGCCGGTGGGCCGCAGGTAGAGGTGGACGCCGGGCGGCGCCTCGTAGCGGTAGGTGCCGTCGGCGTTGGCGGCCCCGTTGAACCGGTGGGTGGTGCCATCGCCGTCGGTGAACACCACGTAGCGGTTGGCCTTGCCGCCGATGCTGTCGGCCTTGTTCGGATGGATGTCGATGGGCAGGCCGAAGCGGGTCAGCGAGCTGATCGACAGGTTGACACCCGGGCCGACCGGCGACGGGCTGCTCTTCTCCAGGCTGTTGTAGGTTAGGTCGACGACCGTGGACAGACCGCGGCCGGGTGACTCGCTGGGCGTCCAGCGCCACAGGTTGTTGCCGTTGGCGACGTCGACGAGGTTCTGCACGCCGGCGCCGAGGTCGCTGCCCCGGTACTCGTGCCAGCGCTCCAGGCCGAGGGTGTCCTCCAGGGACTTGGCGACCTGCACGTCATTGGTGACCGGCTTGCTGCCCTTGGCCGAGTACGTCGTCCCGGTCGCGGTGTCCTTGAGGTCGGTCTTGAGGGTGTAGGCAGCCCGTTCGGCGCCGTCGGGCAGCACCGGCGCCGTGACGTCCAGGCGAACCTTGTGGGTCTGCCCCGGCGCCAGGCTGACGCCGAGGGCGACTGAGGCGCCGGGCGTCGTGATCGGCGTGGCGTCGTGGCTGATCCAGCTGTACTCCACGGCAGTGGTGCTCGGCCAGGTCACCGCGCTGTCGTTGGTGACGCTCACCTCGACAGGCTGGGTGACGGCCGGATCTGCTGGCACCAACTCGGGCACCTGGCTGGTGCCCGAGGTCGCGAGGTACTGGGTGCCCTTGGCGTTGGCGACGGTGACCGGCACGGCGGCCGACGTCGTCATCTGGCCGCTGGCGTCATAGGCCTTCGTGGTCAGCACGTGCACGCCGTCGGGCGCCGGCGCGGCCGGGTCAAGGGTGTTCCAGGAGGCCGAGTAGGGCGCGATGGCGTCCTCGGCGAAGCGGACGCCGTCGGCCAGGAACTCCACCCGGGTGACCGCCCGGTCATCGGTTGCGTCGGCCGTCACCGGGACGACGCCAGCCACCTCGGCGGCGGCAGCGGCGCCGGCGGCGCGGTGAGCCGCGATGCGGGCGGCCGGCAGCGCGCTGGCGTAGACCGCGGGCTCGTCCACCCGCACTACGGACGGATCGGCGCCCCGACCCAGGTCGAGCGGATGGCTGACGCCGTTCCCGGCATGGAAGACAACGCCGGTATGGGACGCCACCACTTGTCCGTCCGAATAGAACTTCAGGGTCTGGGCGGCCTTGTCGTAGACGATGGCGTTATGCCGCAGGACGCTGTCCGCATATGCTCCGCCCAGGTACTCCTGGCCATCGCGGTAGTAGGAGATGGGGTTGCTGCTGCGGTTCACCCGCGCCCAGGCCACCATCCAGCCGTCGCCGGGCGCGGCCCAGTTCCCGCTGCGAAAACTGCCGGGATGTGTGGCGGCCAACGTAGACGCGGCTGCTCCCCACCACTCCAGGGTGAAAGAGTTCGCCAGAGCCCACTGTGAACTGGGCGGCACCGAGGCGTAGCCGTCCGCACTCGCCTGCATGGCGCAGTCGGGATCGCGTCCCAGCGCTCCGCGGGCGCCGAGGACCGGCGTGCCGACCAGAGCGGCGGTATGGCCGCCACCGGAGGCGTCGGCCACCGTGGGGCCGGAGGCCTCACCGAGGCGCCACCATCCGGTCGGGTTGTCGGCGGCCACCGCGTCGCGGTAACCGGTCACACCGCTGCCGGTCGGGGATGTGACGCCGGTGCTCGGCGGGGCCGAGTTGTCGACGGCGACCGGGGTCGGGCTCGAGGTGGTCTGATTGCCCGCGTCGTCGGTGGCCCGGACCGTCACGGTGTGCGCGCCGTTGGCGACCGCGGTGCTGTTCCAGGTGGCGGTGAAGGGCGCCGTGGTGTCGCCGCCGATCATGACGCCGTCGACCAGGAAGTCGACCCGGTCCACCCGACGGTCATCGGTCGCGGCGGCGTCCAGGGCCACGGCGGCGCCGCTGACGGTCGCGCCGCTCACCGGTGCGCCGACCGTCGCGGTCGGCGCGACCGGACGGCTGCCGTCGGCGTAGCTGACGACCAGCTTCGGCCGCAGGCTGGGAGCTACGGAGAAGTCGTCGGAGTGGTAGTTCAGCAACGAGCCGGTGCCCGGGGTCTCCTGATCCTGTCGCAACACCAGGCCGTGGTTCGGCATGGCGCCGCTGACCCACCGCGCCGCCACACCCGTGATGTCGAAGTTGTCGAAGCCCGCCGGCTGATCGACCATATGGGTGACGGTCGCGGCGGCCGCCGCCGCCGGGTCACCGCCCTGGGCTGCCCAGGGCACGCCACCGTAGGCCTCATACCACGTGGCGCTGTCTCGACTACAGGTGCTCCGCGCGGCGCCCTCGCGCCATTCGGCGGTGGCTGGGAAGGCTTGCACGGTCTGCGCCGTTTTGATGTTATAAGCGTGCCAGAGGGAGACGACGGCCTTTGAGATCGTCGCACCAGCGGGAATGTCGCGTAGGTCGAAGCGCAGCAGCGCGCGGCTCGTGGAATCGCTATATGGACCGACCCAAAGCTGATCCTCCGCACCGTACCCCGCACAGCTAACAACCCCCGGGAAGTGGACGATGGTGGTGGCGCTGCCCTCCTCGGCTGACGGCTGAAGAATCTTGGTGGCCTGTCCGAGAGCGGGCAGCGTGACGGTGCGTCCAGTGCTCGCCACCGCGCCGGTCACCACTTTGTAGGTGAAAGTTTTCCCCGCCGCGGCAGTGGTGTCCTGAAAGCTCGTGACGCTGCGGTCGGTGACCGTGGTGAGCCGGGTGCTCGCACCAGGCGTGAAAGAAGCCGACGTCGAGCGGTGCACCTCGTAGCCGGTGAACGGCGCGGTCGCGGCGCTCGGGTAGCCGCTCCACCGCAGGTCAGCGCCATCGCTGTGCAGGGTGGCGGGTGGGAACAGGTTGACGCCGTCCCCCGGATAGGTGACCACCAGCCGCGGCTGCAGCGCCGGATCACTGTGCCGGCGGCCGTAGAACACCGGCCCGCTGGCTTTGAGCGCCTCGGTGTTGCGCTTGAGCAGGACGCCGAAGTTCGGCTTGGCCGCGAACTGCCAGTCGCGCAGGGTGGCGGTGATCGGCCAGCTCACCCAGCTGGCCGGAGTGCCGGCGACGCTCGGGGTGACCGTGGCGCTGCCGAACGGCGTCGGGGCGAACTGCAGCGCGCCGCTGGTCGTCGTCGTACTCCAGGAGGTGGTCATCGCATGCGCGTCGATCTGGTGCGACGTGCTGTTGCAGAACCCGGTGCCCGCCCCCAGGCACAGCGGTTGCCAGAAGGCCTCGAGCGTGGCGTTGGTGACGTCGGCTCCGGCAGGTAAGTTGCCGAGGTCGAACTGCAGAGCGCCGCGCCAGACGTCGGCGCTGGTTGTGCCGACAGCGATCAAGTCATCGACGTCGGGCGTGCAGGAAGAGCAGTTCGCCCGGAAGTTGGCGTCTTCCGCCGGTGGGTCGAGGGTGACCGTCGGGTCGAGCAGTACCGGGAAGCGGCGCTCGGGCGCCTTGAGCCAGGCCCGGTCGAGGTCGAGCACCAGCGAGAAGTCGCGGCCCACCTTGCGGACGTCCAGCGTCGCGTTCGGCCCGGTCGACCTCGACGGCTGGCCGTTGAGGTCGGCGTCCACGGCCACCGGCGCATCCAGCACGAAGGCCGGCGCCAGCGAGGTGCCGCTGAAGAAGGCCCACGAGCCGCCAGGCCGGCGCTCCGCCCGCATCGCGGCGTCACCACTGGCGCTCAACAGGAAGCGGTAAGTCGTCGGCGAGGACGCGTCCGGTAGGACGAGGGTCTCCTTGACGCCGTCGGAGAGCACGTCGTACCGCAGGTCCACCCCGCCGACCGCGTCGGCGTAAAGCAGGCCGTTCCCCTTGGCGTTCGCCGGGCGGCGGTTCGCCCCTTCCAGCCGCAGGCCGAAGTCGCGGCCACCCGAGGTGAACCGCAGGTGCTCGCCGTCGAGTGCTCCCTTGAACAGCGCGCGGAAGCTGTTTGCCTTGTTGCGGAAGGCATATCCGTCTTCACTGGTTTCGACGAGGCCGCTGTCGATCCGCTTCCACGCGCCGGCCCCGTCGCGGTAGTGCACCGCTCCGGCCGAGACGGCGGTCCGCAGCATCCCGTCGGCCTGACGGGTGGTGACCGAGGTGCGGGTTCGCTTCTCGACCAGCTCACCCGGACGGGCGTCGCTGACCGGCGCCGCTGCCGCCTTGGGAACCAGTGGCGGTGGGCCGGCGACCGACAGGAGGCCCGCAAGCAGTGCCATGCTGGCGATGACGCTGACGAAACGGGCAGCCGGAAACGGCGTACGTGCCATGGGGAGGTCTCTCTGCGGCAGGGGCTACTGGTCGCCTTTAACCAGTTTGTGTCCTCTGGCGAGGACATTCCTGCTCCAACTGCGCAGTTTGCCTATCCGAAGGTAGCCGGACTCTATAATGTCCGAATCGGATGCGAAAGCCCTTTCAAAGAAAAAGCTATGAATTTGGACAATGCGCAGACGCCGCCGGGTTAGGCCAGCAGGTCGTTCAGCACGATCGACTGGTCACGGCCCGGCCCCACCCCGATCACCGAGATCCGGGCGCCGGACATCGCCTCCAGCGCCTGGACGTAGGCCTGGCAGTTGGCTGGCAGGCCAGCCATCGTACGGGCCTCGGAGATGTCCTCGTGCCAGCCCGGAAACGTCTCATACACCGGCACGGCCTTACTGAACTCGGCCTGGGTCATCGGCATGTCGTCGTGCCGGACGCCGTCGATCTCGTACGCCACGCAGACCGGGATCTCGGCCAGGCCGGTGAGAATGTCCAGCTTGGTAAGGACAAAGTCGGTCACGCCGTTGATCCGGGCGGCGTACCGGGCGACCGGGGCGTCGTACCAGCCGGTGCGCCGCGGCCGCCCGGTGGTGGTGCCGAACTCCGAGCCGGCGTTGCGCAGCTCGTCGCCCTTGTCATCCAGCAGCTCGGTCGGGAACGGGCCCTCACCGACCCGGGTGGCGTAGGCCTTCACCACCGCGATCACCCGCGCGATCCGGGTCGGCGGGATGCCGCTGCCGGTGCAGGCGCCGCCGGCGGTGGCGCTTGAGGAGGTGACGAACGGGTAGTTGCCGTGGTCGACGTCGAGCATGGTGGCCTGGCCGGCCTCGAGCAGCACGGTCTTGTCCGCCTCGAGCGCCTCGTGCAGCAGCAACGCGGTGTTGGCCACCATCGGGCGCAGCCGGTCGGCGTAGGACAGCAGGTCATCGACCACCGAGTCCAGGTCCAGCGCCCGGCGGTTGTAGATCTTGGCAAGCACCTGGTTCTTGAGGTTGAGGGCGCTGGTCACCTTCTCGCGCAGGGTCACCTCGTCGAACAGGTCCTGCACCCGGATGCCGATCCGGTTCATCTTGTCGGCATAAGTGGGGCCGATGCCGCGTCCGGTGGTGCCGATTCGTCGACTGCCGGCGAACCGCTCGGTCACCTTGTCGATGACGGTGTTGTACGGCGGGATGACGTGGGCGTCCGCGCTGACCACCAGCTTCTCGGCCGACCGGCCACGGGCCTGCAGCGCGTCGATCTCGCTGAACAGCACCTCGAGGTCGATCACCACGCCGTTGCCGATCACCGGGATGCAGTTCTGGCTCAGGATGCCCGAGGGCAGCAGGTGCAGCGCGAACTTCTCGCCGTCGATCACGATGGTGTGCCCGGCGTTGTTGCCGCCGTTGAACTTCACCACGTAGTCGACCCGGCTGCCGAGCAGGTCGGTGGCCTTGCCCTTGCCCTCGTCGCCCCACTGGGCTCCCACCAGAACGATCGCGGGCATGTAGCAGACTCCTGACCTGTGGCGGACGCCGATCCCCGGAGGCCCCGGGTCTCGGTGAGCGAGCTCGCAAGGCGCTCCCACGCGCCCCGCCCGCAGAGAAGGGTAACGAAGGTGCGATTGGCGCTGCTCAGTGTCGACTCCGGACCCGCGCCGCGAGCTGAGGTGCCCGGCTCGTTCGCCAGCCGGCACACCGCCGCCGACGCCGCCGGCGTCGACGCGGCGCTGGCAGCCCTGGAGGCCGGCCCCGGCCGGTTGGGCTCCGACACCCGGCTGGTGATCGACGCGGGCCTGGCCGGGCTCAACCTGGCGCTGCACCGGCTGCTGCGCCGGGGACTGCTGGAGACGCTGGAGACCGCCGTGCTGGCCCGGGAACCGGTGCCCTACCTGTCCCGGCTGGGACTGCCGGCAGATCTGGACGGCCAGCTGCGGGTAGCCGGTTCGGCCCCGGCCCGGCTGGTCGGCGTGGTCAAGGACGACTCCGGCGGCGTCTGCGTCGACGCCGCGAGCATGGGCCCGTGGGACGGCAAGCCGGCCGGTCCCCGCTGGTGGCTGCGGGCGGTGGTGGACGACCAGCGGCTGGCCGACGGAGGCGCCCACGGGCTCCGGCTGCGCCGGTTGGGCCCGGCCGAGCTGGAGGCCACCGTGCGGCTGGGCCGGCTGCGCAGCCGGACCTGCCGGGGTCGGTCGCTGCAGCTGGCGAGTGATCCGGCGCTGATCGTGACCGACGGCCTACCCCGGGAGCGCCCGCGCGGCAAGCGCACCTTCTGGTCCGAGCCGGCGCTGTGGTGGCTGGCGTTGCCGGCCGAGAACGTCGCGGGCCAGAGCTGGTGGCGCTCGCGCACTGGCGGCGGGCACTAGCCGTACTGGTGGCAGGCACTGGCCGTACCGGCGGCGGGCGCTCGCGCGCTGGCGGCGGGCAATAGAGTCGGCGTATGAGCGTTGACCCCAGGCCGGCGCCGCTCGCGCCGGGACCGCCGCAGTTCCAGTCGTCGCTGAACAAGCAGACCCGTTCCACCGGCGCGCCGATCGCCGTGCTGATCCTGCTGGCCGCGCTGGCATCGGGCGTGCTGTTCCTCACCGGCATCCAGGACCCGGTCGGGCTGATCGTCGCGGTGCCGTTGACGGCGCTGTCGATGGGACTGGTGCTGGCCTGCTACTTCTGGCTGGACCGGTGGGAGCCCGAGCCGAGCCGGTTGCTGCTGCTGGCCTTCCTCTGGGGCGCCAGCGTGGCGATCGTGATCAGCCTGATCCTGGAGCTGGCCAGCAGCGAGGTGCTCGGCCGCGGGGTGGTGCTGACGCTGGTGGGGCCGGCCATCGAGGAGGCCGCCAAGGGAGCGTTCCTGCTGGTGATGCTCACCGGAGCCCGCCGTCGCGAGTTCGACGGCGTGGTGGACGGGCTGGTCTACGCAGGGTTCGTCGCGGTCGGCTTCGCCTTCGTCGAGGACATCGGCTACATCGCGCAGAGCTTCAGCCAGGGCACCGAGACCACGATCGCCACCGTGGTGCTGCGGCTGGTGATGGCCCCATTCGCGCACCCGCTGTTCACCTCGATGATCGGGCTCGGGGTGGGACTGGCGGTGAGCAGGCCGAACCAGCCCGCCCGCTGGCTTTACCCGCTGCTGGGCTACCTGGCCGCGGTGGCCCTGCACGCGCTGTGGAACGGCTCGCTGACCTTCGGCTTCGGCGGTTACCTGTTCGTCTACGTCGTCATCATGATCCCGGCGTTCGTGGCTGCCCTGCTGATCGCCCGGTACCACCGCAGCCGCGAGCGCGACGTGGTCCGGCGGCAGCTGCCCGAGCTGGTGTACTTCCGGCTGGTCACGCCCGCCGAGGCCGGTTGGCTGGACAGCATCGCCGCCCGGCGCGCCTGGTTGAAGTCGGTGACGGCCCGCTCCGGCAAGCCGGCGGCCCAGGCGCTGCGCGACTTCCAGGCCGCGGCCACCGAGCTGGCCTTCTTGCGGGACCGGGTTCAGCGTGGCGTCGGGCCGGCTGACGCCTACGACCTGCACGCCGAGCTGGTGCAGGCGCTGCTGACCAGCCGGGCCAAGGCGGCCCGGCCGCTGGTCGAGAACGCCAGGTCCGCCCCGCCGATCCCGCCGGCCCGTCCGGCGTCGCTGTCGGGCCGCTGAGCCGGGCGGGCCAGTGAGCATGCGGATGTTCGTGGCGGTGCTGCCACCGCTGGAGGTCCTGGAGGACCTGGCCGAGTTCGTCGAGCCCCGGCAGCAGCGCGAGGACCCGTTGCGCTGGGCGGGGCAGGAGCAGTGGCACCTGACGCTGGCGTTCCTGCCGGCGGTGGCCGACCGCGACCTCGACGAGCTGATCGAGCGGTTGGCCGACGCCGCCGGCCGCCGGCAGCCGTTCGAACTGCGGCTGCAGGGCGCCGGCAGCTTTCCCAACCCCGCGCAGGGCAAGGTGCTGTGGACCGGGGTGACCGGTGACACCGAGCCGCTCGAACGGCTCTCGGGCGGCTGCCGGTCGGCGGCGGTGCGGGCCGGCGTCGAGGTGGACGGCTCGAAGTTCCGCCCGCACCTCACGCTGGCGCGGGCCAACCGGCCGCTGGAGCTGACCAGGTGGCTGCGGGTCTTCGACCTCTACACCGGGCCGGGCTGGCAGGTCGAGGAGATCGCGCTGGTCCAGTCCCAGCTGGGGCAGGGACGTCCGAAGTACCAGCTGCACGAGACGTTCGCGCTCGGCGTCGGCGCGCGGGAAGAGGCAGGCTAGCGTGACGGCCGTGATAAGCCACGCTCCGCCCGCTTCCCGGACGCCCACCTCGTGAGCCGGCTGGAGGAGGTCGCCGAGCGGGACGGCTGGCGATGCTGGCTGTGCGACGAGCCGGTCGATCCGGAGATGTCGGTGAACGACGCGCGCGGGCCCAGCGTGGACAGCCTGAGCACCGCCAAGGCACGCGGCAAGGCTGCCCCCGCTGAGCGGTTGGCCCACCGCGGTTGCAACACCAAGAAGGGCGCGGTCAAACCGGTCGTCCCCTGGCCGCCGGAGCTGTTCGTCTCCGATCCGGCGCCGCTGATCGGGGTCCTCGAGCGCCTGGAGCGCAAGGGCGGCCGCGAGGTGGTCGCCCGCTGCCCCAGCCGGTCGGACGCCGATCAGACCGCCGGCTGGCTGGTCGACCGGTTCTCCCGGCTGGCGCCGGCGCTGGACGTCACCGCCTCCGTCGAGCCCGGCGGTGGGCAGTTCCTGGTCGCGCTGGCGGCCCCGCGGTCCTGAGTCGTCCTGCTCAGCGCCCTCGTCGTCCTGCTCAGGGTGCCACCGTCGAACAGATCAGGGCGTCGTTGACCTGGCAGTCGGGGTGGCCTTGGCAGTCGGGATAGCGGTCGGAGTGGGCTTTCCGGTCGCTCCGGGGCGTGAGGTGGCAGCGGTCGGCGCCACGCTGGCTGCCGTCGGCGAAGCACTGCCGGTTCCGGACTGGCTGGGCACGGAGGAACTGGACGACGGGGTCGGCGCCGGCTGGCTGGGCGGCGCGGTGAGCGGCCCCGGTCCGGACCGGAACGGGCCGGCGTCGGCCGGGCACAGCGGATAGCTCCAGGCCCCGCCGTTGAAGTCGACGCCGGGAGCCTGCGACCCGTCCGCGCAGTAGCCCCGTCTGGGCGTAGACCTCCGGCGCGCCGAGGCGCTCCCGCAGCGATCCGGCGCCTTCGGCCGAGACCTCCGCCGCCACCTCGGCCAGGTGGTCAGGCAGGTCCTCGACCAGGTCCTGCCGGGCAGCGGGCGGCAGGCCAGCCAGCGCCGCGACCACCTGGTCGTAGTACCGGCTCACCTCGGTGGAGTCCGGCTCGGCTGAACTGGTCCCGGCGAGGCTCGTCCCGGCTGGACTTCCGGCGGAGCTCGTCCCGGCCGGCTGGCCGGAGTTCTCAGGGGTGGTCCTATCGGTGGTCACTATGCCGCCACCTTTCCGTTCAGGAGCCGGTCCATCGACTGGGCGAACTCGCTCCAGAGCTTGCTGGAGAGTTCGAGTTGGCTGCGGCCCGCCTTGTTGAGCGCGTAGTACTTGCGATGCGGGCCTTCCTCGCTGGGCACCACGTACGTCGTCAGCGAGCCGGCCTGGAACAGCCGGCGCAGGGTGCCGTAGACCGAGGCGTCGCCGACCTCGTCGAGCCCGGCGGCCCGCAACCGGCGGACGATGTCATAGCCGTAGCCGTCCGAGTCCCGAAGCACGGCCAGTACCGCCAGATCGAGAACGCCCTTGAGCAGTTGGGTGCTGTCCATACGGCGGACACTACTATGGAATACGCACTACCATCAAGAACGCAGTACGGCGCGTCTCGGAGTATCGGCGGCGACTTGTACGCTCGCGGGCGTGAGAAGCACCGACCCATCCGGCGACAGCGCCGGCCCGCTCATCGAGGCGGTCGGGCTGAGCAAGCGGTTCGGCAGCTTCGAGGCCGTCAAGGCCGTGGACTTCTCGGTGGCCCGCGGCGAGTCGTTCGGCTTTCTGGGCCCCAACGGCGCGGGCAAGTCCTCCACCATGCGGATGGTCGGCGCGGTCTCGCCGGCCACCAGCGGCCGGCTGCGGGTGCTGGGACTGGACCCGGTGGCCGCCGGCCCGGCGATCCGGTCGCGGCTGGGGGTGGTTCCGCAACAGGACAACCTCGATCAGGAGCTGACGGTCTGGGAGAACCTCTACATCTACGGCCGGTACTTCGGCATTCCGCGGCGGGCGCTGCGGCCCAAGATCGAGGAGTTGCTGGACTTCGCCCAGCTGACCGACCGGGCCCGGGACAAGGTCGAGTCGCTGTCCGGCGGCATGACACGGCGACTGACGATCGCCCGGTCACTGATCAACGATCCTGAGATCCTGCTGCTGGACGAGCCCACCACCGGGCTGGATCCGCAGGCCCGGCACGTGCTGTGGGACCGGCTGTACCGGCTCAAGCACCAGGGCGTCACCCTGGTGCTGACCACTCACTACATGGACGAGGCCGAGCAGCTGTGCGACCGGCTGGTGGTGATGGACAACGGCCGGATCGTGGCCGAGGGCTCGCCGGCCCAGTTGATCACCGAGCACGTCAGCCGCGAGGTCGCCGAGCTGCGCTTCGGCATCGACGAGAACGAGGTCCGGGCGGCGCAGGTGTCCGACCTGGCCCAGCGGGTCGAGGTGCTGGCCGACCGGTTGCTGCTCTACGTCGACAACGGCGAGGACGTCCTGCGGGCGGTGCACGAGCGCGGCCTGCAACCGGTGTCGAGCCTGGTGCGCCGAGCCAGCCTGGAAGACGTGTTCCTGCGGCTGACGGGACGAAGCCTTGTCGACTGAAGCGCCCGCGATCTCGGCGCCAGTGGCCGGCCGGCACACCCCCACCCGGCACTTGGTGCGCGCGCACGGTGGCGGCGTGCCGTCGATGTTCGGATACCTGCTAGCCTCCACCCGGCCTTACCTCAAGATCGCGGCGCTGTCCCAGCTCGGGACACCGGTGCTCTACCTGCTCTCGCTGGGCATCGGCCTGGGCAGCATCGTCAACGGCGGCTCCGGGGGGCAGAGCCTGGGCACCTCCTATCTGAGCTTCCTTGCCCCGGCCCTGATCGCCGCTACCGCGCTACAGGTGGCGGTGGGCCAGTCGATGTACCCGATCCTGTTCAGTGGCTTCAAGTTCGACCGGATCTACTACGCGATGAACGCCACCCCGCTGACGCCCCGGCATATCGCCAGTGGCGTGCTCGGCTGGATCGCGACGCGGACGGCGTTCTCGGCCGCCCTGTACCTGGCCGTGGTGGCCTGCTTCGGCGGCGTACGGAGCTTCGGCGCGTTGCTGTGCGTCCCCATCGCCACCCTGGGCGCGATGGCTCTGGCTGCTCCGATTGCTGTCTACTCGGCAACCGTCGAAACCGAACGCGGCGGCTTCGCGGCGATAACCCGGTTCCTGGTCATGCCGATGTTCCTGTTCTCGGGCACCTTCTATCCGGTGAGCGCGCTGCCGGAGTGGGGGCAGGCGCTGGCGTGGCTCTCGCCGCTCTGGCACGCCACCGAGCTGGCCCGGTGGGCCTCGCTCGGGCCGCTGGAGCTGTCCTCGGGCGTCGGGCAGTCCAGCGCTGCCGCCCTGCTCGGGCACCTGGCGTTCCTGACCGTGCTGACGGTGGCCGGGGTGCTGCTGACCAGCTGGCGCTTCCGGGTCAGGTTGAGCCGGTGAGCCGGCTGGAGCTGGCCGGCCCGCCGGCGTCGGCTGACACCGCTTACCCGCCACGGCGCGGCCTGCTGTTGCGGATCCTGCCCCCGAGCGTCTACGCCGGACGGGCCACGGTGATGATGGAACGCTCGGCCCGGGTCTATCGCCGGGCCTGGCTGATCATCGTGTCCGGCTTCTTCGAGCCGCTGTTCTACCTGCTGTCCTTCGGCGCCGGCCTCGGTGCCCTGGTCGGCGGGGTGAGCGGGCCGCTCGGCCAGCCGCTGACCTACGCCGAGTTCATCGCCCCGGCCCTGCTGGCCTCGTCGGCGATGAACGGGGCGCTCAACGACTCGATGATGAGCGTGTTCTTCAAACTCAAGTACGCCAAGCTCTACGACGGGATGCTGGCCACCTCGCTGGGCCCGATGGATGTCGCGCTCGGCGAGATGGGCTGGGCGCTGACCCGCGGCGGCATGTACTCGGTCGCCTTCGTCGTGGTGATGCTGGCGATGGGGCTCATCCTGTCGCCGTGGGCGCTGCTGCTGGTGCCCGCCGCGCTGTTGATCGCGTTCGGCTTCGCCGCCCTGGGCATGGCGGTGACGACCTATATGCGCAACTGGCAGGACATCGAGGTGGCCAACCTGCTCATCCTCCCGATGTTCCTGTTCTCCGGCACCTTCTACAGCCTGAGCGCCTACCCCGGCTGGTTGCAGTTCGTGGTGAAGTGCCTGCCCCTGCATCACGCGGTCGCCCTGATGCGCGCCCTGTCCTACGGCCAGATCAGCGCCGGGCTGACCCTGCACATCTGCTACTTCGCGGTGATGGCCCTGGCCGGGCTGTGGGTGACGACCCGGCGGCTGGGCGCCCTGCTGATGAAGTGAGGCCGGTTGATGGAGCGCGGCCGGACTAGTCGCGACGGTCGATGAAGCGCAGCCGGGCTAGTCGCGGCGGCGGGCGCGCAGCACGGTGTCGCGGATGGTGACGCTGCCGCCCTCGTGGTCGCTGACGGTCCGCTCCGGCTCGGCGTTGGTCACGATCTGCCAGAGCGCCGGGTCCAGCAGGGCCGCGATCTGGTCACCGGTGAAGTACAGCTCGGGACGCTTCGGACGCCGGATCGTGGTGTGCAGGTCCGAGGGATGGTGGGCGGCGATGATCAGCGAGCCACCCGGCCGGACCGCGGCCGCCAGCCGCTGGAACAGCGGTTCGCGCTGGCCGGGCGGCAGGTGCAGGTACTGCGAGGTGACCAGGTCGAACCTCTCGCGGCCCGGATCCCAGCCGGTGATGTCGGCGTGCTGCCAGTCGATGCGCCCGGCGACCTGCTCGCCGGCTGCCGCCGCGTTGGCCGCGGCCCGCTCCAACGCCACGCTCGACAGGTCCACCGCCGTGACCTGCCAACCTTGGCGGGCCAGCCAGATGGCGTCCGCGCCCTCGCCGCAGCCGGCGTCCAGCGCCGTGCCCGGAGCCAGCTCGGACGCCTCGCTGACCAGGTACCGGTTCGGCTCGTGGCTCCACAGGCTGGCCTTCGAGCGGTAGCGCTCGTCCCAGAACGCCTGGTCCCACTGCTCCGGCGACTCGGCGCCGTCGTGGCCGGCGTCGTGGTGGCCGGCGCCGTCGTGGCCGGCAGCGTCGTGACCGGCAGCGTCGTGACCGGCAGCGTGGTGGCCGGCAGCGTCGTGGCGGTAGGCGGCCACGGCCTGCTGGGTCTGTTCGGCGATCAGATCGGCATTGATCGCGGCCGCCGCAGCTTGCCCGCCGGCGATCGCGATGCTGACCTGAGCGCTGAGATCGGTCACGTTGCCGGCGGCCCACACCCCGGCGGCGGTGGTGAGCCCGCCGGCGTCGGTGACGATGTGCTCCCCGATGCCCATCGGGTGCTCCACGGTGCTCACCCCCAGCCCGGCCAGCAGCTCGGACCGGGCCACCAGCCGTGGCCCGACAACCAGCGCCTGCCGGGCCACCACCGCGCCGTCGCGCAGCCGCACACCGGTCAGCCGGTCGTCTTCGACCTGCAGCGAGACGACCTCGCCGTCGACCACCCGGATGCCACGAGCCGCCAACTGCTCGGCCTGCTCGGCGGTCAGCGCCGGCGCGGTGTGGGTGAACAGCACCAGGTCCGAGGTCAACTGCCGGAACAGCAGGGCCTGGTGCACCGCCATCGGCCCCGAGGCCAGGATGCCGACGGCCTGATCGCGAACCTCCCAGCCGTGGCAGTACGGGCAGTGCAGGACATCCCGTCCCCACCGTTGCCGCACCCCGGCGACGTCGGGCAACTCATCGACCAGGCCGGTGGTGACCAGCAGCCGGCTGGCCACCAGCACCCGCCCGTCGGCCAGCCGCACCTCGAACCCGTCCTCGCGACGGCAGGCCTCGCCGACTTCGCCGTCCAGGACCAGGCCGCCGTAGCCCTGCACCTCACGCCGCCCGGTCTGCACCAGCTCGGCCGGGCTGATGCCCTCGCGACCGAGCAGGCCGTGCACGCCGGCGGCCGGGGCGTTGCGCGGCTGGCCGGCGTCGATCACCGCGACCGCGCGCCGTGCTCGGGCCAGCACCAGCGCGGCACTCAGGCCGGCCGCGCCACCACCCACCACCACCACGTCGAATCGCTGCCCGCTCGGTTGCCTCGCCTGCTCGGTCACCGTGACCACCTCCTGGGACCACCGTGCAGCGCCCACCCCTGAAAAGGCAAGAAAGCTTGCTGATCTGGCAACTAAATCGGCAGACTGACAGCATGGACGATGACCTGGACGGCGTGCTGAGCGCGGTCGGACCGCGGTTGCGGGCGCTGCGCCAGCGTCGCGAGACCACCCTGGCCGAACTGTCCGCGGCAACCGGCATCTCGGTGAGCACGCTGTCCCGACTGGAGTCCGGTCAGCGCCGGCCCAACCTGGAGCTGCTGCTGCCGCTGGCCCGGGCGCACGGCGTTCCGCTCGACGAGCTGGTCGGGGCGCCGCCGACCGGCGATCCGCGGGTGCACCTGCGTCCGATCACCCGCCACGGCAGGACAATGGTGCCGCTGACCCGTCGGGCCGGTGGCGTGCAGGCCTACAAGATGGTGATCCCGGCCAGTCGCACCGCCGCGGTCTGCGAGCCCAAGACGCACGAGGGCTACGAATGGCTCTACGTGCTCAGCGGCCGGCTGCGGCTGGTGCTCGGCGAGCGTGACCTGGTGCTGACGCCGGGCGAGGCGGCCGAGTTCGACACCCGGGTGCCGCACTGGTTCGGAAGCGCCGACAACGCCGCGGTCGAGTTTCTGAGCCTGTTCGGACGGCAGGGCGAGCGCGCCCACGTCCGGGCCCGGGTCACCCGCTGAGAAGTGCGCTGTCGGGATGGCTGACACCGCAGCGAGGCAGGTCGTCGGCGCCTGTTTGAGAAATAGACCGGTCGGGAGCGTGCCTTGGTGCGAACATCGCACTGTGCAGCCGACGGTGACACCCATCCGGAACTTCACGGGTTTGCGAAGGCGGCCCGTCGTGGGCCTGGTCATCACGTGCGCCTTCTTGATTCGCGGCGCGTTCATCATGGACGGCCCGATCGGTTGGGCCGGTGAGTCCTTCTTGGTGCTGGGAACGCTGGTATTCGTCTTTCTGTTACTTCACCCGCAACGGTTGCGCCTGACCGAATCCGGCTTCGAGTTCACACTCGGGATATCGCGGCGCCATAACTACCGGCGCGCGTGGAGCGAATGCACCGGCTTTCACGCCGCGAAAGTCCGCCGAGTGCCGGTGATCGCCTACTCCACCGACCGCGTGGGCGCGCCAGCCTTGCCGCACCTCAGCCGTCGTCTTGCCCGTGGCGATGAGGCACTGCTGGCCGATTACGCCGGCATCTCGTCCGAAGCGCTGGCGGCCCTCATGAACGACTACCGACGGCGAGCCACCACCGAGGACTAGCTCAGGACAGCGCAGCCGCCGCGGCCGGGTCGCAGTCGTTGAGGAAGGTCGCGCACCGGGTGGCCTCGTCGGTCTCGTTGATCGCGGCTGCCGCGACGGCCAGGGCATGCAGCGCCCGCAGGAACCCCTGGTTGGGGACGTGGGACCACGGCACCGGGCCGGTACCGCGCCAGCCTGCCTTGCGCAGGGCGTCCAGCCCGCGGTGGTAGCCGGTGCGGGCGTAGGCGTAGCCCTCGATCCAGGACTCCCGGCCGAGCGCCTGTTCGGCCAGCACCGCCCAGGCGGCCGAGGACGTCGGGTGCGCGGTGGCGACCTGAACCGGATCGGCGCCGCCCTCCAGCTCGGCGGTGGCGGGGTCGACGGGCAGCAGGGTTCGTGGTGCTAGCAGGTCCATGCCGTCATTGTGCCGCCTCAGGAGCCTGAGACCGACGTTCCGGCCGAGAGCAGGTCCTCGCACGCCTGGCCCACCCGCGCGGCCATCCCCGCCTCGGCTGCCTTGAGGTAGGACCGCGGGTCATAGGCCTTCTTGTTGCCCACTTCGCCGTCGACCTTGAGCACGCCGTCGTAGTTGGTGAACATGTGAGCGGCGATCGGCCGGGTGAAGGCGTACTGGGTGTCGGTGTCGACGTTCATCTTGACCACGCCGTAGGAGACCGCCTCGCGGATCTCCTCCAGCGACGATCCCGAGCCGCCGTGGAACACCAGGTCGAACGGCTTGGAGCCCTCGGGCAGGCCGAGCGCGCGGGAGGCGACCTGCTGGCCGCCCTTGAGCACGACCGGGCGCAGCTTCACATTGCCCGGCTTGTACACCCCGTGCACGTTGCCGAAGGTCGCCGCGAGCAGGTAGCGCCCGTTCTCACCGGAGCCCAGCGCCTGCAGGGTGGCGGCGTAGTCCTCGTCGGTGGTGTAGAGCTTGTCATTGATGTCGTTGGCGACGCCGTCCTCCTCGCCGCCGACCACGCCGATCTCGACCTCGAGCACGATCCGGGCATCGTGGGTGAGCTTGAGCAGCTCAGCGGCGACCTGCAGGTTCTCATCCAGCGGCACCGCCGAGCCGTCCCACATGTGCGACTGGAACAGCGGGTTGCGGCCCGACCGGACGCGCTCGGCCGAGATCGCGAGCAGCGGGCGGACGAAGCCGTCCAGCTTGTCCTTGGGGCAGTGGTCGGTGTGCAGCGCGACGTTGACCGGGTACTTGGCGGCCACCACGTGGGCGAATTCGGCCAGCGCCACCGCGCCGGTCACCATGTCCTTGACCGCGGTGCCCGAGCCGAACTCCGACCCGCCGGTGGAGAACTGGATGATGCCGTCGCTGCCGGCGTCGGCGAACCCCCGGAGGGCGGCGTTGATCGACTCCGAGGACGTGCAGTTGATCGCCGGGTAGGCGAAGCCGCCGGCCTTGGCGCGATCGAGCATCTCGTTGTAGATCTCGGGGGTGGCGATGGGCATCGATGTCTCCCTTTGGTCTCGCGGGGCGTCTGGGAGAAGTATTCCACTGCGCTGGGGGCGAACACCCATTGCCTGTGGCGGCGCTGGTCTGATCGGGTGGCCCGATGGAGATCCTGGTACTGGGCGGAACCGTGTTCCTCTCCCGCGCCGTCGCCGAGCTCGGCGTCGCCCGCGGCCACAACGTGACCACCTTCAACCGCGGCCAGACCGGGCCGCCGGTCACCGGAGCGCGGGCGATAACCGGCGACCGGAGCGACCCGGAGGACCTGAAGAAGCTCGCCGGCATGAGCTTCGACCTGGTGTTCGACACCGGCTACCTGCCCGAGCTGGTCAAGGCCAGCGCCGAACTGCTCGAACCCGGCGCCGGCCACTACGCCTTCACCTCCTCGGTCAACGCCTACTCCGGCTGGCCGGCCCACGCCGACTACCACCAGCACGGGCTCTATGACGGCGACCCGGACGCGGTCGGCGAGGAGGTGCCCGAGGGCCTGGACGAGAGCGCGCCCTACGGCTGGCGCAAGGTCGGCGCCGAGCGGGCGGTCCTGCGGGCCTTCGGCGAGCACCGCAGCTCGATCCTGCGGGCCGGCCTGATCGTCGGCCCGAACGACCGGATCGGACGGCTGCCGTGGTGGCTGGACCGGGTGTCCCGGGGCGGGCAGGTGCTGGCCCCCGGCGCCCCTGAGGACGAGCTGCGGTTGATCGACGCCCGCGACATCGCCGAGTTCGCGCTGCTGCGCCCGGCCGGCGCCTTCGAGGTGACCGGGCCGGCCCACCAGATCAACCGCGGCCAGCTGCTGGGCGAGGCCCGCGAGGTCACCGCCTCGGACGCCGAGTTCACCTGGGTCAGCGACGAGTACCTGGTTCAGGCCGGCGTCGAGGGCTGGACCGAGCTGCCGTTGTGGGTGCCCACCGCCGACGCGCCGGGGCTCTGGGCGCAGGACACCACGGGTGCCGAAGCCGCCGGGCTGGCCTGCCGACCGGTCCGGGACACCCTGCTGGACACCTGGGAGTGGATGCGCTCGATCGAGGGCGGCTGGCAGCCCTCGGACCGGACGCCGGGCCTGGCGCCCGAGCGGGAGCGGGAACTGCTGGCCGGCTGGACCGGCTGAGCCTCGCGCCCCGCCGGATGAGGTGGCTCGAACACCTCCGCGCCGTCCGTAAGCTTGCTGGTTATGACGACGTATGACCTCGCGACCCAGCTGATGGCCAACCCGATCTCGCCCAAGCACCTGCTCGGCAGTTATGGCCTGATCGGGATGGCCCTCATCCTGTTCGCCGAGTGCGGCCTGCTGGTCGGCTTCTTCCTGCCGGGTGACACGTTGCTGTTCTCGGCCGGCCTGCTGATCGCCATCGACGACCCGTCGATCAACTTTCCCAGCCTGTGGGTGGTGCTGATCGTGCTGCCGATAGCCGCCATCGCCGGCAACCTGGTCGGTTACTGGATCGGTTACAAGGCCGGTCCCAAGGTGTTCGACCGGCCGCAGTCACGGCTGTTCAAACCCGAGTACGTCACCCGTTCACAGGCCTTCTTCGACCGGTTCGGCCGCTCCACCATCATCCTGGCAAGGTTCGTGCCGGTGGTGCGGACGGTGGCCACCGTGATGGCCGGCGTCGGCAAGATGAAGTTCTCGGTGTACGCGCTGTACTCGGTGATCGGCGGGATCCTCTGGACCGACGGCATCGTGCTGCTCGGCCGGGCGCTGGGCCACATCGACTTCGTGCAGAAGACCGTCGCCCCGAAGATCGACCTGATCCTGGTCAGCGTCGTGGTGATCTCGCTGCTGCCCACCGCCGTTCACTGGTGGCGCAGCCGGCCCAGCAAAGTCCGGGGCTAGACGAGCGGCTGGACGAGCGGCTGGACGAGCGCCTGGGCGGGCAACGGTCGGGTCACGATCGGCGCGCGGTGACCTACCGGGGCTGCCTAGGCGCGCTACGGCGGGGATAGGCTACCGCTCGTGATCAACAGATGACCGCCTCGAACGCGCCCTCAGGTGAGCCGCTGGTCGTCCTGTCCGGCGTCAACAAGCACTTCGGGGCGCTGCACGTGCTCAAGGACATCGACCTCACCATCGATCGCGGCGAGGTCGTGGTCGTCATCGGCCCGTCCGGCTCCGGCAAGTCGACGCTGTGCCGGGCCATCAACCGGCTGGAGTCGATCGACAACGGCACCATCACCATCGACGGCAAGCCCATACCGGCCGAGGGCAAGGAACTGGCTCAGCTGCGGGCCAAGGTCGGCATGGTCTTCCAGTCGTTCAACCTGTTCGCCCACAAGACGGTGCTCGAGAACGTCACCCTCGGCCCCGTCAAGGTCAAGGGCGTCAAGCGCGCCGCCGCCGAGGCTCGCGGCCGGGAGTTGCTCGAGCGGGTCGGCATCGCCAGCCAGGCCGACAAGTACCCGGCCCAGCTGTCCGGCGGCCAGCAGCAGCGGGTCGCCATCGCTCGCGCCCTGGCGATGGACCCCATGGTGATGCTCTTCGACGAGCCGACCTCCGCGCTGGACCCCGAGATGATCAACGAGGTCCTCGATGTCATGACGGCGCTGGCCGAGACCGGCATGACGATGGTCGTCATCACCCACGAGATGGGTTTCGCCCGGCGGGCGGCCCACCGGGTGGTGTTCATGGACGACGGCCGAATCATCGAAGAGGCCCACCCCGAGAAGTTCTTCACCAACCCCGAATCCGCCCGAACCCAGGACTTCCTGTCCAAGATCCTCACCCATTGACCGACCCGTGGGCCGGCCCTGCCGCGCCCGAAGCAGGCCCTAACCAGATAAGGACCCCGCCATGCGTTCCATGCGCTTGATGTCACTCGTCCCGGCCGCAGCGCTGTTGCTGTCCCTGACCGCTTGTGGCGGCGACGACGACAACGACACCGCGAAGCCCGTCGACAACCCGAGCTTCGCGGCCGGCAGCCGGATGGCCGAGATCGCCTCGGCCGGCAAGCTCACCGTCGGCACCAAGTTCGACCAGCCGCTGTTCGGGCTCAAGGGCCTGTCCGGCAAGCCCGAGGGCTTCGACGTCGAGATCGCCAAGCTCATCGCCGCCAAGCTGGGCATCTCCGAGGACAAGATCACTTTCGTGGAGTCGGTGTCGGCCAACCGGGAGCCCTTCCTGGAGCAGAAGAAGGTCGACATGGTGGTGGCCACCTACACCATCAACGACAAGCGTGATCTGAAGGTCGACTTCGCCGGCCCGTACTTCGTGGCCGGTCAGGACATCCTGGTCGCCAAGGGCAACCCCAAGGGCATCGACGGCCCCGAGTCGCTCAAGGGCAAGAAGACCTGCTCGGTGAGCGGCTCGACCCCGGCGTCCACCATGCAGGAGAAGTACGGGTTGAGCACCAGCGAGCTGGTGCTGGTCGACGCCTACACCAAGTGCCGCGACGCGCTGTCCAACGGCCAGGTCGACGCGGTGACCACCGACAACGTCATCCTCTCCGGCTACGTGGACCAGGCCCCGGACAAGTTCGAGCTGATCGGCAAGCCGTTCTCCGAGGAGCCCTACGGCATCGGCATCCCCGAGGGCCAGGAGCCGTTCTGTGACTTCATCAACCAGACGCTGAAGGACGCGGTGGCCGACGGCAGCTACGAGAAGGCGTTCAAGGACACCGCCGGCAAGGTCATCGACACCACTCCGACGCTGCCCGAGCCGCGCGGCTGCGACAAGTAGCCACCCCGGCCTAGAGAAGGTCGAGCACCGCGATGAACGAGGTACTCGACAACCTCGACGTCTTCGTCCGAGGCTTTCGCACCACCGTCTCGCTGACGCTGCTCGCGGCGATCGGGGCGCTCATAGTGGGCACCCTGATCGCCGCGATGCGGGTCTCGCCGGTCCCGCCGCTGCGGTGGGCCGGTGCGGCGTACGTGCGGCTGGTACGCAACACGCCGTTGACGGTGGTCTTCTTCCTGGTCGTCTTCGGGCTGCCCGAGGTCGACGTGAAGCTGCCGTTCTTCCGCTTCGCGGTGCTGGCGTTGACGATCTACACCGCGGCCTTCGTCGCCGAGGCGGTGCGCTCGGGCATCAACTCGGTCGCCGCCGGCCAGGCTGAGGCCTCCCGCTCGATCGGGATGACCTTCGGCCAGACGTTGCGGCTGGTGGTGCTTCCGCAGGCCTTCGCCAACATCGTGCCGCCGCTGGCCAGCGTGTTCATCGCCTTGCTCAAGAACACCTCCATCGCCTCGGCGTTCTTCATCTTCGAAGGGGTGCAGGCGATGAACCAGCTGATCAACAGCTTCGGCAACGCGGTGATCCCGATCATCGCCGCCGCGGCGCTGGCCTACCTGCTGCTCGCGCTGCTGAGCGCCTTCCTGTTCGGCCTGCTCGAGCGCGCCGTGTCGGCCGGCCGATGACCACCCCCGTCCTCTACGACGTCCAGGGTCCGCGGGCCCGGCGGCGGGTGCTGATCGGCAGCATCGTCGGCGGGCTGATCCTGCTGGTGCTGATCGGGCTGGCCGTCCAGCGGCTGGCGGCCAACGAGCAGTTCGAGTACGCCAAGTACGAGCCCTTCTTCAACGAGCCGCAGCTGTACGAGCGGCTGTGGGAGGGCCTGAAAAACACCCTGAACGCCGCGGGGTACGCCATCGTGCTGGCCTCGGTGCTGGGAGTGTTGCTGGCCTTCGGGCGGCTGTCCCGGCAACCGCTGATCCGGCTGCCGGCTGTCGCGGTCATCGAGTTCTTCCGCGGCGTCCCGCTGCTGCTGCTGATCTTCGCGCTGTTCCTGGCCTTCCCGATCGTGGTGGGCACCGACCTGCCGGCGCTCTGGGCGCTGGTGCTGGCCCTCACGATGTACAACGGCGCGGTGATCGCCGAGATCATCCGGGCCGGCGTGCAGTCGATCCCCAAGGGCCAGACCGAAGCCGCCTACGCGATCGGGCTCAGTCGCGGGCAGACCCTGCGGATGGTGCTGCTGCCGCAAGCCATCCGGGTGATGCTGCCGGCCCTGATCAGCCAGCTGGTGGTGCTGCTCAAGGACACCTCGCTGGGCTTCGTGATCGGGTTCTCGGAGCTGCTGCGCACCGGCGGCCAGCTGGTGCAGGCGCTGAACAACCCGTTGCAGCTCTACCTGGCCGTGGCGCTGATCTACATCATCATCAACTCCCTGCTGTCGGGGCTGGCCAGCTATGTCGAGGGACGCCAGCGCCGCACCAGCGGCCGCACCCCGGTCGCGCCGACCCAGGTCGAGACCGGTCTGGGCACGGTCTGACAGCTCGAACGGCCTCCTGACAGCTCGAGCCGCCTCGCGGCGCCGAAGTACTGTCGAGGTATGACTCTTCCCGTGCTGTCCGGCGTCCGCGAGCGGCTGGGATCAGCGCTGTTCGAACAGGTGGCCGGCCGTGAGGGGCCTGACCGGCGCGAGCGGATCCAGCTGTCGCAGGGCCCGCGCTGGTTCGACCCGGACCGCCCGATCTGCCAGGTGCACAACGACGCGGCGATGTTCGTCGGCGGCCTGCGCGCGCTGCTGCTGCAGTCACTGCACCCGCTGGCGATGGCCGGGGTGGCCGGGCATTCCGGCTTTCGCGGCGACCCGTGGGGGCGCTTGCACCGCACCAGCCATTTTCTGGCGGTCACCACTTTCGGAACCGAGGCCGACGCCCAGGCGATGATCAACCGGATCCGTGCCATCCATGAGCGGGTCCGGGGCATCGCGCCGGACGGCCGGCCCTACGCGGCCTCTGATCCGCACCTGCTGCGCTGGGTGCACGTGGCCGAGGTGGACAGCTTTCTCTACGCCTACCAGCGTTACGGCGCCGGCTCGCTGGACCAGGCCGGCCGGGACGGCTACGTCGCCGACGCCGCCCGGGTGGCCGCCGCGCTCGGGGTGCTGGACCCACCCACCACCGAGGCACAGATCCGGGCCGAGCTGCACGGCTACCGGCCCGAGCTGCGGGGCACCCGCGAGGCGCGGGAGGCGGCCAGGTTCATGCTGCTCAAGCCGCCGTTGCCGCTGGCCGTCCGGGCTCCGTACGGGGTGCTCGCCGCCGCCGCGGTGGCCAGCCTGCCGCGCTGGGCCCGCTGGCCGCTGCGGCTGCCCTACCTGCCACTGGCCGAGGCCACGGTGGTACGGCTGGCCGGCGACGGCCTGGTCCGTGGCATCCGCTGGGTGATGACCCCGACCACCGAGGCTGCCTGAGCCGGTGGCCTGACTGACTGACCGGCCGTGCGCGGCCGGTCAGTCAGTCAGCTCAAGATCATCACTGAGTTGAGCAATATTGCTTGGTGATCTTGTAATAGGCAGTCCGCACTCCCCAGCTGGTGAATTCGCAGTCGTCCTGGTCGAACTGGCCCACCTTCGAACCTGACATATCTGCGGTCGCGTAATAGTTCGTTATGTAATTCACCCCACAGCATGGCGGTAGCGCACTTGCCGGGTTGGTCGCAGCGGGCGCCACCAGCGCCCCGGCTGCCACCACCATCGCCACAACGGACTTGGTCACGCGAAGGGGTATACGCATCGTCAGCTCCCAGGCTGTGTAGAAGAGTGCGAGCGCCACAATTAAGCGCTATGAATGTAACGTCCAATTCATAGCAATAAGAGGAATAAATAAGAAGAGTCGCACTCAGCGTCGATAAGTGCCTCAGCGGATGGGCAGCGTCAGTTCACTCGCGGGGCACCTAGGAGGCTTGCTCGCAGGCCTTGCGCACCGTCGGGTTGTCAGATTCCACGTGCATCCCGAAGAAGGTCGCCTCGCACCGCTTGCCGGCATCGGAGATCGCCGTGGCCACCCGGTCGCGTTGCTGGTAGACAGCCACCGCCAGCACCAGCGCGACCACCAGCACCACCACCCTGATGATCATCTTTCTGGCCAGCCGGGCCAGCAGCAGGCCGAGCAGGATGATCACCACAATGGCGCCCAGGCCGATGTTCTGCACCTGGCTACTGTCGAGTGCGTCGATCACCGTCGCGGGGGCTGGTGAGCTCATGGGCGAACCGTAGTCCAGCTGATAGATAAACTCGCGTCAGACACCCGCGTCCTTGACCGGACGGCGCGCTTGACCAAGCCAGCATCCAGGAGGCCATCTCACGTGAGCACACCAGAACGAGGGCTCGGAAACCCCCCGAAACTCAAGGCGGGTGTGCTGCGGGTCGTCGCGCTCGGTGGCATCAGCGAGGTCGGGCGCAACATGACCATGTTCGAGAGCCGGTCCCCAGCCGTGCCCACCGGCGAGGCGGCAGGCGGCGAGGCGGTAGCCAGCGCGACCGGCCGCCGGCGCGACAGCCGGTCCCGGCTGCTGGTGGTGGACTGCGGGATGCTGCTGGGCAAGACCAACGCGCCCGGGGTGGACCTCGGCCTGCCGGACTGGTCGGCCTACAACGACCGGCTGGCCGACATCGACGCCATCGTGCTCACCCACGGCCACGAGGACCACATCGGCGCGCTGCCCTACCTGCTGCGCTCGCGGCCCGACATCCCGCTGATCGGCTCCCGGCTGACGATGGCCCTGGTGTCGGCCAAGCTGGAGCAGCACCGGTTGCGCCCGGACCTGCGGATCGTCCGGGAGGGCGACCGGCTCACCGTCGGCGAGTGGGACCTGCAGTTCTACGCGGTGAACCACTCGATCCCGGACGCGCTGGCGGTGGCGCTGCGCACCTCTAGCGGCACCGTGCTGCACACCGGCGACTTCAAGATGGACCAGACCCCGCTGGACGGCCGGATCACCGACCTGCCCGGTTTCTCGCGCCTCGGCGACGAGGGGGTGGACCTGCTGCTGTCGGACTCCACCAACGCCGAGGTGCCCGGGTTCATCCCGAGCGAGCGCGAGGTCGGCAAGGTGGTCGCCGACGTCATCACCCGGGCCACCGGACGGATCATCGTGGCCTGCTTCGCCAGCCACGTGCACCGGGTGCAGCAGGTGCTCGACGCCGCCGTCGAGTCGGGCCGGCACGCGGTGCTGGTGGGCCGCTCGATGGTCCGCAACATGCAGATCGCGCGCGACCTGGGCCTGCTCAAGGTGCCCGAGGGCGTCCTGGTCGATCTCAAGGACGCCGAGCAGTTGCCGTCCAACCGGGTGATGTTGATCTGCACCGGCTCCCAGGGCGAGCCGTTGTCGGCGCTGAGCCGGATGGCCAACCGGGAGCACCCGGTGATCCGGATCGTGTCCGACGACACGATCCTGCTGGCATCCTCGCTGATCCCCGGCAACGAGAACTCGGTTTTCACCGTGATCAACGGGCTGTCCCGGCTCGGCGCGACGGTGGTGCACAAGTCCACGGCGCTGGTGCACGTCTCGGGCCACGCCCCGGCCGGTGAGCTGCGCTACCTGCTCAACGCGGTGCGGCCGAAGAACCTGATGCCGGTGCACGGCGAGTGGCGCCACCTGCGGGCGCACGCCGCGATCGCCCGCTCGACCGGGATGACGGACGAGCGCATCGTGCTGGCCGAGAACGGGGTGGTGGTCGACCTGAGCGACGGCGCCGCCGAGATCGTCGGGCAGATCGAGATCGGCAACGTCTATGTCGACGGCCTGCAGGTCGGTGACATCGGCGACGCCGTCATCAAGCAACGCCAGATCCTCGGCGACGAGGGCTTCGTCTCGATCCTGGTGGCGGTGGACCTGCGGGCCGGCAAGGTGGTCTACGGGCCCGAGGTCACCGCCAAGGGCTTCACCGACGACCCCGAGGCGCTGGACCCGATCCGGCTGGAGCTGATCAAGACCGTGGAGGCGGCGGTGGCCGACGGGGTGCGTGACGCCGACGCCCTGGAGCACATCCTGCGCCGGACCGTGGGCCGGTGGGTCGACAAGACCTACCGACGGCGGCCGATGCTGATGCCGATGGTGATCGAGGTATGACGTGACGAGCCGTTCCCGACCACCGGTGCGACCCGGCCGGATCTCGCCGATGCGCAGCGCTCCGGCCGTCGTCCCGCCGGAGTACGTCGACAACGCCGGCCGGCCCACCGGCGCGCCCTGGGACCGCGACGACCCGGCGGTGAAGGACCCCGAGACGGTGCGGCGGATGCGCAACGCCGGCCGGATCGCCGCGCTGGCCCGCGACGAGGTCGGCCGGCACGTGGCACCGGGCGTCACCACCGACGAGCTGGACCGGATCGGGCACGAGTTCCTGCTTGACCACGGGGCGTTTCCGTCCACGCTGGGTTACAAGGGCTTTCCCAAGTCGCTGTGCTCGTCGGTGAACGAGGTCGTCTGCCACGGCATCCCGGATGACCTGGCGCTGCTGGAAGGCGATGTGGTCAAGATCGACATCACCGCCTATGTCGACGGCGTGCATGGCGACACCTGCGCGACGTTCTTCGCCGGCGAGCCGAGCGAGGAGGTGAAGCTGCTGTCCGAACGCACCCACGAGGCGATGATGCGTGGCGTCAAGGCGGCCCGCCCCGGCCGTCCGATCAGCGTGATCGGCCGGGTGATCGAGTCCTATGCCAAGCGCTTCGACTACGGCGTGATCAGGGACTTCACCGGCCACGGCGTCGGCTACTCCTTCCACACCAAGCCCACCGTCTGGCCCTACGACGAGCCGCGCGCGACGACGATCATCCAGGCCGGCATGACCTTCACCGTGGAGCCGATGCTCACCCTGGGCGGGCACGCCTGGGAGATGTGGGACGACGGCTGGACGGTGGTCACCCGCGACAAGTCCTGGGTGGCCCAGTGGGAGCACACCCTGCACATCACCGAGGACGGCGCGGAGATCCTGACGCTGGCCAGCTGAGGCGGCCACCTGGGGAACGGGTGCGTCCGGCAGGCTTCTCGGCCGGCACGCCAGCATAAGATCTGTTGGGCCGCTATGTCTTGTTTACTGATGATTAGACCTCGTATGGTGTGTGTCCCAGGTCACTACTTCCCTCAGCTGGAGTCGCTATGCGTACTGCCCGCCGTATCCGATCGCTGAAAGTCGCCGTCATGATTGGCGTTGGCTTGGCCAGCATGATCGCCCCGCTGCCGGCTCACGCCACCGCGCTTACCATCACCGAGCTCGGCTGCGAACGCACGCTGTGGGGCGCGCGGTGCGAGGGACACGTCAGCGGCGGCACCGGCGGTTACACGTTCACCTGGAGCGAGACGGCCCAGACGCGCAGCGACTACTCCAATTGGTCGATGATCACCATCCATTGCGAGTACTCCACGTACGTCACCTTCACCGTGAAGGACAGCAGCAACGCGACCAGGTCGCAGACGGCCTACGCGTTATGCGGCGGCCCGATCGACTGATCCTGGGTCCGATCAGCGGCCGATCGCGTAGCCCTGCGCGCCGCGCGGGTTGGCCGCTGCCTTGAGCCGCCCGCCCTCGATGGCCACCGCGCTGAGCCGGCCCAGCGTCCAGGCGCCGGACAGCGTCAGCCGGTGGCCCCGTTCACGCAGCTCGGCCAGCACCTCGGCCGGCAGCCGGTCCTCGACCACCAGCTCGCCGGGGTGCGCCTCGCGCGGGTAGAACGAGGACGGGAAGTGGTTGGTGTGAAACATCGGGGCGTCGATCACCGCCTGCAGGTTCGCCCCGTCGCCGGCGTTGACCAGGGCGGTGAAGAACGCCAGCTGCCACTGGTCCTGCTGGTCACCGCCCGGCGTGCCGAATGCCAGCCAGGGCTGGCCGTCGCGCAGCGCCAGCGACGGCGACAGGGTGGTTCGCGGCCGGACGCCGGGGCGCAGCGAGTTGGGCAGGTCCGGCTCCAGGTAGAACATCTGGGCCCGGGTGCCCAGCGGAAAGCCCAGCGCCGCGATGACTGGCGAGCTCTGCAGCCAGCCGCCGCTGGGGGTGGCCGAGACCAGGTTCCCCCACCGGTCGACCACGTCGAGGTGGCAGGTGTCGCCCCGGTTCTCACCGAGCGGCCCTGGCGAGGACAGCCGCGGATCGACAACCGCCTCAGCGGCAATCGGCTCGCTGCTGCCCATCGTCGGCTCGCCGATTCCCGGTGACGGACTGCCGGCCTCGGGCAGCGTGGCCAGCCGCGGGGTCCGGCCGTCCGGCGAGCCGGGTCGCAACTCGAGGTCGGCCCGGTCGCCGACCAGGGCGGCCCGCTCGGCCGCGTACTCGGCGGACAGCAGGGCGGCCAGCGGGATGTCGCTGGCCAGCGGGTCGCCGTACCAGGCCTCCCGGTCGGCGTAGCCGAGCTTGGCCGCCTCGGTGACCAGGTGGATCCAGCGCGCGGACAGCGAGGTCTCGGCCTGCAACCCCAGGGCGTCCAGCATCCGCAGCTGCTGCCCGACCACCGGCCCCTGCCCCCACGGGCCGGTCTTGAGCACCTGGTAACGCTCGGCGTACGGGGTCGCGATCGGCTCCTCGACGGTGGGCTGCCAGCGGGCCAGGTCCTCGGCGGTGAGCAGGCCGGCATGGTCGCGTCCGGAGGTGTCGCGCCAGGCGCTGCGGCAGAACGACTCGACCTCCTCGGCGACGAAGCCGCGGTACCAGGCGTCGCGGGCCGCGGCGATCCGCTGCTCGCGGGAGCCGCCCGTGGCATGCCGCAGGATCTGCCGGTAGGTGGCGGCGATCGCCGGGCTGCGCCACCAGCCGCCCGGGGCCGGCGGCGCCGAGCCGTCCAGCCAGGCCGCGGCCGAGGGCTGCCAGTGCTCGGTGAACAGCTCGCTGACCGCGCCGATCGTCCGGCTGATCGCGGGCAGCACCGGAAAGCCGTCCTCGGCGTAGTGCAGCGCGAAGGCGAGCACGTCGGCCAGCTCCCAGGTCCCCCAGCGCTCCAGCATCAGGGTCCACGCGCCGAACGCGCCCGGGACGGTCGCGGCCAGCGGCCCGCTGCCCGGCACCAGGGTGAGGCCGAGGTCGCTGAAGTGCCGCGGCGAGGCGGCCGCCGGTGACGGTCCCTGACCGCAGACCACGTGCGCGCGCCCTTCCGTGGCGCTCCACAGGATCACCGGCAGGTCACCACCCGGGCCGTTGAGGTGCGGTTCGACGATCTGCAGCACGAAGCCGCCTGCGACGGCGGCGTCAAAGGCGTTGCCGCCGCGTTCGAGCACGCTCATGCCGGCGGCCGAGGCCAGCCAGTGGGTGCTGGCGATCATGCCGAAGCTGCCCTGCAGCTCGGGCCGGGTGGTCATCACCGGATCAGTCCTATCACGCCCGGCCTTGGCCCCGAACAGCTGCTGGGCGCGCGAGCTGCCTCGACAACCCCAGCCGATAGCCTGACCCGATGACCGACGCGGACGTGATTGTCATCGGAGCCGGCCTGGCCGGCCTGGTCGCCACCGCTGAGCTCGCCGACGCCGGCCGCCGGGTGATCCTGCTCGATCAGGAACCCGAGCAGTCCCTGGGTGGCCAGGCGTTCTGGTCCTTCGGCGGCTTGTTCCTGGTCGACTCGGCCGAGCAACGCCGGCTGCGGATCCGCGACTCGCGCGAGCTGGCGATGCAGGACTGGCTGGGCGCCGCCGGCTTCGACCGGCCCGAGGACCACTGGCCACGCCGCTGGGCCGAGGCCTACGTCGACTTCGCGGCCGGTGAGAAGCGGGCCTGGCTGCACGCCCAGGGCATGCGGTTCTTCCCAGTGGTCGGCTGGGCCGAACGCGGCGGTTACCTGGCCACCGGGCACGGCAACTCGGTGCCGCGGTTCCACGTCACCTGGGGCACCGGACCCGGCGTGCTGGCGCCGTTCGTCCGGCGGGTCCGGCAGGCCGAGGCCGATGGCCTGGTGACGATCAGGTTCCGGCACCGGGTGGACGGGTTCACCAGCACCGGCGCGGCGTTCGACGGCGTCCACGGAGCGGTGCTGGAGCCCAGCGACGCCGAGCGCGGCCGGCCCAGCTCACGCACCGCGATCGGGGAGTTCGAACTGCGGGCCCCGTCGGTGATCGTGACCTCCGGGGGCATCGGCGGAGACCACGAGCTGGTGCGCCGCAACTGGCCGGAGCGGCTGGGCCCGCCGCCGGCGCGGATGGTGGCCGGCGTGCCCGCCCACGTGGACGGCCGGATGCTGGGCATCACCCAGGCCGCCGGCGCCAGCGTCATCAACCCGGACCGGATGTGGCATTACACCGAGGGCCTGCGGAACTGGGACCCGATCTGGCCGAACCACGGGATCCGGATCCTGCCCGGGCCGTCCTCGCTGTGGCTCGATGCCCGCGGCCAGCGGCTGCCGGTGCCGCTGTTCCCCGGCTTCGACACCCTGGGGACGCTGGCCCACCTGATGAAGACCGGTTATGACTACAGCTGGTTCGTGCTCACCCAGCGGATCATCGAGAAGGAGTTCGCCCTCTCCGGATCGGAGCAGAACCCCGATCTGACCGGCAAGTCGGTGCGCCAGGTGCTGAGCCGGGGGCGGGGCGCGCCGGCGCCGGTGGCCGCGTTCCAGGAACGCGGAGCGGACTTCGTCAGCGCGGTGACGCTGCGCGAGCTGGTGGCGGCCATGAACACCCTGACCGGTGAGGACCTGCTCGACCTGGCCGAGGTGCAGCGGCAGGTCGAGGCGCGCGACCGCGAGATCGACAACCGCTTCAGCAAGGACCTGCAGGTCACCGCCATCCGGGGGGCCCGCGGTTACCTCGGTGACCGGCTGATCCGGGTCGCCAAGCCGCACCGGCTGCTCGACCCGGCGGCCGGGCCGCTGATCGCCGTCCGGCTGAACGTGCTCACCCGCAAGACCCTCGGCGGCCTGGAGACCGACCTCGACGCCCGGGTGCTCGCACCCGGTGGGCAGCCCATGCCCGGCGTCTACGCCGCCGGCGAGGCCAGCGGCTTCGGCGGTGGCGGCATGCACGGCTACCGGTCGTTGGAGGGCAGCTTTCTGGGCGGGTGCATCTTCTCGGGCCGGGTCGCCGGCCGGGCTGCCGCCGCGGCGGTGGCCTGAGCCCGCGGGCTCGAGAGCTCGGGCGGTGGCCTGAGCCAGCGAGCGTGAGTCTTCGGGTGGCCTGAGCCGCCGGCTGTGGATAACTGGCGCTATGCGGGTTGGAGGACCCAGCTTCTGAGGCGGGTTTCGGCCGGTCGTTGTTGTCGTAGGGGTGTCCTACGTTCCCGCCATGTTGACGACGTGGCGGAAGGAGCCGGGTGGCCCGGTCGGGTGAAGGGGCCTAGAACCACCCCCAATTAGGCGGCCCCGGCCGGTGCGTGAACACCGACCGGAGCCTTGATCGCTACCTACGCGAGTTAGGCAACGACCCATGAGCGAATCTAGCGGCACCGACCGTTCCGGACCGGAATGGGTGCCCACTACCGAGCAGCCCTGGCGACCCGTCACCGACGACGACAGCGGCGACCCCTACCAGTACGACGAAGGCGCGCCCTGGTGCGTGGACCGGGCCAATCATCCGCAGTTCCACGGCGGATACCCCTCGCCGAATCACCACCGCACTGAATGCCGGTCCTACGACGGGTTCTTCGGCGCGCTGGACGACACCGGACGGCCGGGGTACTTCTCGGCCTACTTGGTGCGCCCGTTCCGGTTCGGCGAACTCGGGCACACGGCGGATCAGACGCGGCTAGCCGTGGAGTTCGACCCGGCCGAGGACGGGGGCGGAGAGCTGTTCCGCTGCACGGTCCACACGTCCAGCATCCGCAACCTGGCGGCGTACCTGACCCACACGGCCGACGTGGAAGAGGGGTGGCGACCGCCCCGTCAGGTCAGCCAGGGCGATGCCTGACCGGGAGCCCGGACAGGTACACCAGGACAACCGGTGCGTGCTGTCTGACCGGGAAGCTCAGGTGGTGCGGCTGCTGCTGACCGGGCACCGGGTGAGCTGGATCGCCGGGCAGCTGTTCATCAGCCAGAGCACCGTCCGGAACCACCTGTCGGCCGTGTTCGGCAAGCTGCGGGTGGACTCGCAGCAGGAGTTGACCTTGCTGTTCTTCGGGCTGTGGCGAGGGGAGGACAGCCCGGCCACCGGTGCGGAGGTACGGCGGCTCTGTGCGGCGTGCCGCACGCCCTGGTGGCGCTGAGCACCAGCGAACACACCACGGCGGCAGGTGCGGCGTTGCCTCACCTGCCGCTCCGCTGTGCGGCTAGAATGTGGACCGGACGGGGATCGGACCCGCTGGGGAGACTTCCAAGGGTGCTCCTGGCAACCATGCCCCGGCCCGTACAAGTGCCCGATCCGGCAAGGTGACAGCCTCAGCCGAACCGGGCACCGCTTGGCCCCCGCCGCTCCTCTGTCAAGGCGCTCGCGGCGGGGGCTTAGGCCCTCCTCATGACGGAACCTCCGCAGCAGCGGGCTTGGCCGGTCCGTAGCCCTTGAGCTTGTCGATCAACTCGATGACGAAGTTGCGGTCATCGGTCGTCAAGTCGAAGAGGTTGACGTCCACGATCACGGCGACCGTGCCACCGGATGCAAGAGGAACGCTGTACCGGTCGCCTGCCACATCGGAATGCGTGACCGTAGCCGGTTGACTGGTGGCTTCCGGAACGGTCGGCGCTGCGGTGCGCCGGGGGCGCGGCTTCCGGGCTCTAGCAGCACCGGGTGCCCCGGCACCGGCGCGGGTAGACGGAAAGTAGGGGCTCAGCTCGATGCCAGCCTCGCGGCAGGCGTGCAGGAAAAACGTCACCGCCTTACGGCGCGTTTCACCTGCGGTCATGCCATAAGCGTCCCGGAACGCCTCTTGCAACTGCTGGTTGGTTCCGTTCTGGTCTGACACGGCAATGGGTGCCGGGTAGAAGTGGCGGACGATCTCGGCCAGCACGCGGCGGCGACCCTCGTCATCGCCGTGCACAAGGGCTTTCAGCTCCGCTCGGACCTCTCCCGCCGGTCCCACCAGGCCCAGCGCGTCCAAGGTCGCGTTGAGGTTGGCCTGATCGGTCCCCGACTTGCTGCGCATAAGTGAGCGGTCGATCTGCGGCGGTAATGGCTTGGCCCGCAGCTCTTCGATGAAGCGCCAGAACGTCTGGAAGGACATGTACGGCGGTTTGAAGCTCTCGGGCTTCGGCTCCGCGTCGTCGAACTCGTCTCTCATCTGTGCCTCCTTATGGCAGGAACATCATTCTGCCATAAGTTCTGCCACAACGTCTGGCCACAACACGTGTCGGTGTGGCATCCGGCAGATAGTTCTTCCAATGACAAGCGCGTGCACCAACACTTGACATATGGCGATTCATGTGGGTGACCGGGTAGAGGTCACAACCGCTGACGGCGAGCACGTCGTGATGCGGGCTATCGGCTCCCCGGAACAGGGGCGCGACTTCCCCATCCTATGGGTCTGCACCGAGGACGAATACGAGCGCGCCCAGGGGGCGGGGGACGAGCCAGACGGCCTGCCCTGGCCTCTGACCGCTCTCAGAGAGCTGCAGAGCGCATGACCGCGACCCTGCGCCACGACGGCGCACTACAGCCCTCTGAGGCTGAGCTACAGCGCGCCGTGAAGCGGGCGCTAGACCAAGCCGGGTGCAAGTCCTTCGATGAGCTGGCCGAGCAAGCACGCTCGGGCCGCTTCACTTCCAGCCGTGCTCGGATGGCGTGGGTGGCGATAGGCGGCCTGCGCGAGTACGCCTGACCTGTGAGCTGGTTCGACCTACGCGGCAAAGCCGAGCAATTCGCTGATGACCTCAGCACCCTGCTCAACAACACGGTCTGCAACGGCATCCGCCTTCGACCGGTTATAGACGAGCACACCGGCGTAGCCATGATCGGCTACAACCTCAGTAACGATGACCTCATGTCCAAGGGTCTGCCGCTGACCCTCGGCCACAAGCCACCCTCGGGATACCTCGGCCTGATGTGTCGGCTCACCGCTGACGACACCGAAGGCAAACACCTGATGGTCGTCAGTTCGTTCTACAGCTTTTGCGCCGACCGGGATCTGAGCGAAGAACTCCTGCACTACGACTATGAGCGAGAGAAGGCAGATGCCTACCCGGAAGCTCACTTGCAGGTCAGCGCGAGCAGCCCGGTGTGGGAACGCTTAGCGGCAGCTCGCGGCCTTGGCGACATGCCTCTTGCCAAGGCTCACCTACCCGTTGGCGGGCGTCGATACCGGCCCACGGTGGAGGACATGATTGACTTCCTCGTGACCGAGGGATTAGCAGATGGGCACCCCGGCTGGACGACGCACGTAGAGGCTGGGCGCGACCGGTTCATGCAGGCGCAGCTCCGCGCAGCGGTGCGGCGAAACCCGGAAGTCGCGCTGGAAGTTCTGAGAAGCAAGGGGCTGTGCTGAATGAGCGATAACCCTGACGCGCCCGAGGTAGACCCTCGGGAGTTCGTGCGCGCCATGCTGCACATCAGCCCGGAAGACGCCAAGAAGGCGCGGGAGCAGTCGCCGGCTGCCCGGAAGCGCAAGCCACCGGAGGGACCGGTCCACGACTACGGCGAGGACAGCCCGGAGGACTAGAAGTCCACCTTCGCCACGAGTGGCTTATAGGTGAGGCGACGGCCTTCGACGTTGCCCACCAGCACCCGCATTCGGTCGGAGTCGGTCAGCTTGCAATGGGTGTAGAGGAAGTCGAACTGGTTCAAGTAGCGCTGTAGGTGCACCACGCTGACGTGGTGGTGGGTGCCGTCCAGCGACCGCTTCAACTGCGAGAAGTACCCCTCATTTAGGTTGGTGGACACGTTGCCGCGCGCGTACTCCCCGAGTGAGTGGTTGACGTACTCGTGAGCGGCGAACTCGCCAGCGATCTGCCGGTAGGCGCGCGCCGAGTCGGTGTGCAGGTGGGTCCGCTTCGGGTCCATGACTTCCCGGATGGCTGGCAGCAGCGACTTCGCCGTCACGTCCGCGACCACCTTCGACCGGACCGAGCGGGACTCGTAATGCACCAAGGACACAATCGGTTGCTTGTCGGTGGTGGCGTAACGGCGTGGCAGCTCGCGGGGGTCGTTGCGGTGCCGGTTCTTCGGCTCGCCACCGATCCAAGTCTCATCGACTTGAACCGCGCCGCCGAGCAAACCGGCGACTGGCTCCATCTGCATCCCCTCACGGATGCGGTGCAGCATGTGCCAAGCCGTTTCGTTAGTGACCTCGTACTTCCGGCTGATCTCCCACGCACTGACGCTGTTCTTCGACGCGCAGACCTCAAACATCACCAGCAGCCACGTCCGGATGCTGATCTTCGTGCCATGAAAGATCGAGTCGGTCAGCACGCTGTACTTCTTGCGGCAGTGCCCGCACTTCCAGATGCGGCGCTCTGACGCCTTGCCGGTGCTGGTCTTACGGCTGACACCGTTCGCGGGGTTCAGGAAGTATTGACGGCCCACCGCGCCGCACTTGGGGCAGGACTTGGAGCCACCCTCGCCCCACCGGAGATCTTCCAGCAGCAGGTAAGCATCCAACTCCGACCGCAGTTGAGCAGCCAGTTTCGGGACGCTGAATTCCTGCTTCATGCCCCTAATTCTGGCCTATGGGTCTGACAGTTTTAATTCTGTCGATGCCTGCCAAGCCCTGCCGCGCCTACCCTGTCAAACCCTGCCATGCCAAGGCCCGAATCCTAGCGCTGGGTCCTCCAACCCGCATAGCGCCGGATAACTCCGGCGCCGCTTCGCTGAAGTGGCTTAACGTGCCGCGTCATGCGAACTACCCCCAGGCACGGCGATGGCGCTTGACCGCTTCGAGTTACCAGCGTCGGGCCTACCCGCGGCGCAGCTCTGCTTGGCGCATCGAGTGCCTGCCGGCGATCCGGTGCGGCTCCGGGCGGCTGCCCGCCGGTCGGGCGCCTTCGCCGCTGAGCTGCGACAGAGCGCGGACGTGCTGCTGTCCGGCGCCGAGTCGAGCCTGTGGCGCGGCCCGGCGCATCGGGCGCTGGTCGAGCAGTTGCGCTCCCACGCGCCCCAGCTGACAGCCACCGCCGACCGGTACTCCGGCTATGCCGAGGCGCTGATCCACTATGCCGTCGCCCTGGACGAGACCGCGGCGCCGCTCGAAGCCGCGCGCCGTCAACTGCGGCAGGGCTGCGACGAGCTTGCCAGCCGGCAGCACTACGCGTCGCTGCAGCCGATAGCCGCGGTGCCTGTCAGCCAGCAGCCAGCGGGGCAGGACCCGGGTGCTGACCTGCTGCCCATCGCGCGAGCGTTCAAGGCCGGTTATGACCGCTGGGCCGACGCGCTGGATCGCTGCGTGCGGGCATTGCTGCGCGCTGACGAGGATGACCCCACCCGGGATCGGCACGGGCTCCGGGCGTTGGCTCATCAGCTGGGCAATGCCGCGGCGGCAGCCTTGAGCCCGTTCGAGCGGGCCATGACGCACCCGACCCTGCGCAACATCTCGGCCTGCCTCGGCGAGCTCAACCTCGGGCTGTCGGTGCTGGGGCTGGGCCTGCTGTTCATCTGCCCAGCAGCCGGCGCGGCCTGTTGGCCGCCGCCACGGTGCTGGCCGTCGCTCAGCTGGCGGTGGACAGCACCCGCCGGGCCCAGGGCGAACCGGTCAGCAACGCCAGCCTGGGTCTGGGACTGGCCGCGGCAATCCCGCTCGGTGGCAACGCCTTCCGCACCCTGCGGGCGGCCGATGATGTAGTACATCTGGTGCCGGGCGGCGGTCTGGCCGCTCACGAAGCCGCCGGGGGCCATACCTTGGCCAAGCACGTCGGCAAGTCCGAGGAGTTCCTGCGCACCCGGCTCGCAACCGAGCCGAACATCAGGGGTGCCTCCACCTTTTACGACCGGCAGGTGGCGGAGAATTCGATTTCCGGCCTGCTGAGGGCGCAGCAGCGGACGGTGGATCGCTGGCGTGCTGGCCACAGGGATGTGCTTATGCTCGAAGATAGGCTCCCCGTCCCTGCCGGCACCCTGATGCCTCGTGGATATACGGACTCCCACGCCGTCCACGGTATTAAGATCGTTCTTCGACGGAATGCGGAGATCGGAAGCGGCTATCTACTAATTACTGCGATGGTGATCGAATGAACGATCTGAAAGCGTTGCACTACCTCGTGGCTGCCTACCTTCATGAAGATTTCGCTGATCTTTACGGCAGCGCTTGGGGTGCCGTGGACCAGTACGCACGAGACGAGCCCGAGTATGCGCCGCAGCTTCGCCGGGAGATAACCGAACTGCTCAGCACTTGCGAGTCGGAGTCAGCCCTGGAAGGCGCGCTCGTCGATTTGGGCCTCGACTATCTGCCCACCGGGGATGGCTGGGCCAGCCACCGGACCTGGTTGCTTGCCGTGGCCGACCGGGTGGAGGAGATCCTGCGTAGTTCGCCGGCCGCCTGATCAAAGACTCAGTCCGGCAACCGGAAGTGCGGGTTTCGGATGAACCCGACGACGTTGCCGGTCGCGGTCAGCACCGAGCCGGTGACGATGCCCTCGCCCACCTCAGTGGCCGCCGTGTGCTCGACGGCGCCCACCCCGATGGCCGCGTCCATCGCTTCCTGCACCGACTCGACCCCCCAATAGGTCAGCGCGCCGTCGGCGGGACTCGCCTCGGGCAGCAGCCCCAGCTCGTAGCCGGCCACCTCGAAGCCGACGTAGAACGGCTGGTCGAAGTACGGTTCGTAGCCGAGCAGGGTGGTCCACCAGAGTGTGGCGGCGGCCAGATCGGCAACGGGATAGATCACAGTGCGCAGGCCTTGCAACTGGAGAGCCATGCCAGAACCATCCCACGACCGCCGGCCCGGTGACACCCGGTCGTGCTGACAGCCCGAGGCCACGTCAGCTGTTGCCGGGGACGGCGTGCTGCCGGATCCAGGCGTGCATCGCGATTCCGGCCGCGACCCCGGCGTTGATCGACCGGGTCGAGCCGAACTGGGCGATCGACAGCGTCATCGCGGCGCTGGCCTGCGCCTGCGCGGTGAGCCCCGGGCCTTCCTGACCGAACAGGAACAGCGCGTTGCGAGGCAGCTCAGCAGTCTCGATCGGGGTCGCGCCCGGGGTGTTGTCGATGGCCACTATCGGGCAGCCGCGCTCGGCCGCCCAGCCCGTCAGGTCGGCGATCGTCGGAAGGTGCCGCAGGTGCTGGTAGCGATCGGTCACCATCGCGCCGCGCCGGTTCCAGCGCTTGCGCCCGACGATCAGCACCTCGCGTGCCAGAAAGGCATTCGCCGTCCGGACGACGGTGCCGATGTTGGCGTCGTGCTGCCAGTTCTCGATCGCCACCACGAACTCGTGCCGTCGGGTGTCGAGGTCGGCGACGATCGCCGGGACGCTCCAGTAGCGGTACCGGTCGCTGACGTTGCGGTGGTCACCCCGCTCCAGCAGCTCCGGGTCATAGCGCGCTCCGGTCGGCCACGGGTGCGGATGCGGTCCGACGCCGACCACCAGGTCGGGAGTGGCGTCCTCGGGCTCGGCTTTCTCAAGCACCGGCTCGAACTCGTGCGCGCCGGTCTCGGCTGGCACCGCCCAGCCCCTCTAGGCCAGGCCCAGGTCGGCCAGCGAGTACGCCGCGCGGCACGGCAGACCAGCCGCCTCGATCGTCGGGCCGGCCCCCCGGTCGACGATCAATGCCACCCCCACCACGTCGGCGCCGGCCTCGCGCAGCGCCTGCACCGCGGTCAGCGGGCTGGAACCGGTGGTGGAGACGTCCTCCACCACCAGCACCGGGCGACCGGCCACCGACGGCCCCTCGACGCGTTGCTGCATGCCGTGCTGCTTCTCGGCCTTGCGCACCACGAAGGCGTCTACTTCGCCTGCGCTGGCGTGCATGATCGCGGCGCCGACCGGGTCCGCACCCAGGGTCAGGCCGCCGGCCGCTTCGTAGGACCAGTCCGAGGTGAGCTCGCGCAGCACCCGGCCGACCAGCGGCGCGGCGCGGCGGTGCAGGGTGATCCGGCGAAGGTCGATGTAGTAGTCGGCCTGCTGCCCCGATGACAAGGTCACCCGGCCGTGCACCACGGCCAGTTCCTTGATCAGGGCCAGCAGCTCGTCGCGGTCGCTGCTCGCTGGGCTCATCCGCACACCCTATCGACGGCTCAGCACCCAGCGGACGACGGAGCGGGGCAGCACCCTGACGAGCAACAGCAGAGCCTTGTACCGCTTGCTGGGCACGCTGATCACGCGCCCGGCCCGGGCGTCGGCCAGCCCCTCGGCGACCACCCGGTCGGCGTCCAGCCACAGCCAGGACGGCGTAGCGCTCATATCGGCCTTGGCCCGGGCATGGAACTCGGTGCGGGTGAAGCCGGGGCAGATCGCGGTGATGCTGACGCCGGTGCCCGATAGCAGCAGCGAGATCCCCTCGCTGAACGAGGTGACCCAGGCCTTGCCCGCGGCGTAGGTGGCAGAGGCGCCCCGTGGCACGAAGCCCGCGACCGAGGAGATGTTGATGATCTCGCCGTGGCCGCGGGTGGTCATCGCGCCGACCGCGGCGTGGGTCAGCGCCAGCACCGAGCCGACGTTGAGATCGAGCAACCGTCGCTCGTCGGCCAGCGGGGCCTTGCCGAAGGCGCGGTACAGGCCGATGCCGGCGTTGTTGACCAGGGTGTCGACCGGACGCTCGGCCTGGGCCACCCGGGCCGCCACGGCGGCGCAGCCGTCAGCGGTGCTCAGGTCGGCGGCCAGCACCTCGACCTGCACCGCGAACTGGTCCCGCAGGTCGGCGGCCATGCTCTCGAGCCGGTCGAGAGTCCGGGCAACCAGCACCAGGTCGCGGCCTTCGGCGGCGAACCGGCGGACGAAGGACGCGCCCAGCCCGGCGGTGGCGCCGGTGACCAGGGCGTAGCCCGGTGATGGCCGCGCCAGATCACTCACTCAGCGGCCTGCTTGCGGGACTTGGCCCGCGGCGCCGGCCGCTTCGAACCGTTCGGGCGGCGATCGGGGGCGCGCTTGGCCGCCGGCTTGCTCAGTGACACCGGCTCAGCCGTGGCCGTTCCGGGGCCCTTGGTCGCGGCGCCCTGGGTCCCGCCGCCCGGCCGGCCGGCATCGCCGCGGGATGCGACCGCCGCGGCCCGGCTGCCGAACAGCGTCCGCAGCGGCGACATCGAGCCCGGGCCCCCGACCGGACGGAAGAAGGCGGTGCTGGAGGGGGAGAACAGCAACACGATCGACGCCAGGGACGCCACCCCGGTGAACCCGGACAGCAGCCGGAAGAGCAGGTTGTCGCCGGTGAAGAAGCCGGTCACCCGCAGCACGTCACCGGCCACCAGGAACGCGACGAAGGCATAGAGCCAGCGCGCCCAGTTGCGGCCGTCCCGGATGAACTTGGCGATCAGCAACACCAGGGCGATGTAGATGAGGGTCAACAGCACATTGGAGCGCAACTCGCTGTCGACCCGCTCCACCAGCGTGGCCGCCGACCACTCCGGGTGCAGCTCCGCGGCGTTGCGCCGAAGCTCGTCCTTGGCGCCGAACAACGCGAATGCCGAGGCCAGCGCCAGCAAGCACCGCAGCACGATCGCACCCAGCGCCAGGTCGACGTTCCGCGGCCGGGCACGAGTTGCGCCTGGATCGGATTCGGGTGTGGTGTTGGCTTTCATCTGAACGAGCCTACCGGCGGCCTCAGGCCGGCGGCGCCAGCCAGTGGCCCATCGGCAGGTTGCGCAGCACGCCGAACGCCAGCACCAGGGCGACCCCCGCCCAGAACACCGGACGGGGCAGCGCCCGGGCCGTCGGGCGTGGGACGGGCGAGCGCAGCCAGCGCCACCAGAGCAGCGCGAGCAGCGGCAGCGCCGCCACGAACAGCGCGTTGTACTGCAGCGCGGCAGCCGGCTCGGCGTGGAGCAGGGCGTGGCTGGCCCTGGTGCTGCCGCACAGCGGGCACCACAGGCCGGTCATCGCGTGCAGCGGGCACAGCGGGATCCGGCGGGCGCTCGGATCGAAGAACCACAGCGCCGTGGCAGCGGTCAGGGCTGCCCCCGCCATGAGGACGGGGGCGGCCCTGAGCCTGAGTTGCCCGGCGATCATCGCTACCAGCGAGCGGGAGAGCTATCAGGCGCGGACGACGAAGTCACCGGCGGCCTTGTCGTGCCAGCCCTGGTTCCGCTTGGTCCCGTCGAAGAACGGCGAGAAGTAACCCACCAGGCACAGCAGGCCGGTGAGTGCCTGAACCAGGTAGCGCAACAGTCCCCGACCGAGGCCGATGGCTCCTCCGTTGGTGGCGTCGACGACCTTGATGTTGAGCAGCCGCATGCCGACCGTCTGCTGGTTGACGCCGATCAGGTAGCCGAAGTATCCGAAGCCGATGATCAGCTGAAGCAGGGTGCTCAGGGTCTGATTGAACAGAAGGTCGACGATGACACTGACCACCGCCAGGATGATGACGTCGATGACGAAGGCGCCGAACCTGGTGCCCATGCTGGCAATCGCGCCCGCGCCCGCTACGGCGCCCGGCTGGTTGTAGCCCGGGGCCGGCGGGTAGTAACCGGGCTGCTGGACGTAGCCCTGCGGCTGGCCGTAACCCGGCTGGCCAGAACCCGGCTGGCCATAGCCCGGCTGCTGACCGTAACCCGGCTGGTCGTAGCCGGGCTGCGGCTGGCCGTATCCAGGCTGCCCGCCGGTCGGCTGGGCCCACGGGTCAGACTGACCCGGCTGGGGCTGGCCGTAACCGGGCTGCGGCTGGCCATAACCCGGCTGCCCGCCGGACGGCTGGCCCTCGGTCGGCTGAGCCCACGGGTCATGCTGGCCCGGCTGTTGGCCGCCGGCCGGCTGAGCCCATGGATCGGGCTGGGCCGGCTGCCCGTCACCCGACTCGTCATTGGGACCCTTGCCCCACTGCGTCATGGCTTTCCCCTCGCGTTGAAGTTGGTTACGCCGAGGAAAACCGCTGGCTCATCGACGCGTCCCATCCGCCTGCTGCCCCCAAAACCTATCGCCAAAATCGTCAACCCGGCACCCGCATCGCCCATAACGGCGACTAGCGTTGACAACCATGATGGCCGCTGATGGAAAAAAAGCGCGCCGCGACGCCCGCGAGCTGGCCGTCACCCGGCCGGCCGACCCCTACCGCGGCGCGCTGACCGACCCGTACACCGGCCAGGTGGCGCCAGCGGCCTCCACCGCCGGGCAACTCGCGCCTGCCGGGGCCGTCGCGCCGCCAACCCGGCCCGGTCAAGCGACCCGAGCGGTCGATCCCAGGCCGGGCACTTCCGTCGACTACCACCCGCTGCCTGCCGGCAACCGCGCCCCCGGGCCGGCGGTCATGGCCGGCATCATCGCGATCAGCCTGGGCGCGGCGCTGGGCCTGTTCGGCCTGCTGCTGCTGGCCATCATCAGCCTGCAGGACGAGTACGGCGCGCCGGACCGCTCGTTCTACCGGGGCAGCGACTCGAGCTACCTGCTGCTGGCGTTGCTCAACTTCGCCCTGGGCGCCTGCCTGGCGGTCGGCGGTATCGCGCTGCTGACCGGCCGGCTGGTCGGCCGGCTGGCGATCACCATCGCGGGTTGGACGATGATCGCCCTGTGCGGGTTCTGGTGGTTGCAGGCCGCGGTCAACAGCTGGGTGCCACTGGTGATCGCGCTGCTGAGCCTGATCATGCTGGCCCTGAGCTACCAGGCAAGCGTCACCCGGTGGCTGGGCGTGCTGCCCGCCGCCCAGCCCGAGTGAGCGCTACCGGAGCTGCCGCGGTGAGCCGGCGCCTGCCGCGGTGAGCCGAAGCCGGCCGCGGTGAGCCGGCGCCGGCCGAGCGCCGCCGTCAGCCGACGGCGACCTCGGCCATCGAAGCGGCGGTGACCGTCAGGGCCGACCGATCCTCGGTGACGTCGATGCGCACCTGGTCGCCGTCGGTGATCTCGCCGGCGATCAGCGCCTTGGCCAGCCGGTCCCCGATCGCGGTCTGGATCAGCCGGCGCAGCGGCCGGGCCCCGTACAGCGGGTCGAAGCCGTTGATCGCCAGCCACTCCCGGGCGGCGTCGCTGACCTGCAGCACCAGCCGGCGGCCGGCCAGCCGGTTCTGCAGCAGGCCCAGTTGCACGTCGACGATGCCGGCCAGCTCGGCGGTGGTCAGCGGGTCGAACACCACGATGTCATCCAGGCGGTTCAGGAACTCCGGCTTGAAGTGCGAGCGGACGGCATCCATCACCGCGTCCTTCTTCAGGGCGTCGTCCAGCTCCGAGACCAGGATGTGGGATCCCAGGTTCGAGGTCAGCACCAGGATGGCGTTGCGGAAGTCCACCGTCCGGCCCTGGCCGTCGGTCAGCCGGCCGTCGTCGAGCACCTGCAGCAGGATGTCGAAGACGTCCGAGTGGGCCTTCTCGACCTCGTCGAACAGCACCACCGAGTACGGCCGGCGGCGCACCGCCTCGGTCAGCTGGCCGCCCTCGTCGTAGCCGACGTAACCAGGCGGCGCGCCGACCAGCCGGGCCACCGAGTGCTTCTCGGAGTACTCGCTCATGTCGATGCGGACCATCGCCCGCTCGTCATCGAACAGGAACGCGGCCAGCGCCTTGGCCAGCTCGGTCTTGCCGACACCGGTCGGGCCCAGGAACAGGAACGAGCCGGTGGGCCGGTTCGGGTCGCTGATGCCGGCCCGGGCCCGGCGAACCGCGTCCGAGACCGCCTGCACGGCCTGCTTCTGGCCTTTCACCCGCAGGGCCAGGGCCTCCTCCATCCGCAGCAGCTTGGCGGTCTCGCCCTCCATCAACCGGCCGGCCGGAATGCCGGTCCAGGCGCTGACCACCTCGGCGATGTCGTCGGCGGTGACCTCTTCCTTGACCATCACGTCGGCCGGTTGCTCGGCGGCGGCCGCCTCGGCCAGCTCCTTCTCGGTCTGCGGTATCTCGCCGTACATCAGCCGGGACGCGGCCTCGAAATCGCCCTCGCGCTGGGCCCGATCGGCCTGGGTGCGCAGCTCGTCCAGCTTCTCCTTCAGCTCACCGACCCGGTTCAGCCCGGACTTCTCGCGCTCCCAGCGGGCGTTCAGCGCCTCCAGGGACTCGGTCCGGTCAGCCAGTTCGGCGCGCAGCACCTCCAACCGGGCCACCGAAGCGGGGTCGGTCTCCTTGGACAGCGCCAGCTCCTCCATCTTCAGCCGGTCGACCGAGCGCTGCAGCTCGTCGATCTCGACCGGCCGCGAGTCGATCTCCATCCGGAGCCGGGACGCGGCCTCGTCGATCAGGTCGATGGCCTTGTCGGGCAGGAACCGCGAGGTGATGTAACGGTCGGACAGGGTCGCCGCGGCCACCAGGGCGCCGTCGGAGATCTGCACCTTGTGGTGCGCCTCGTACCGGCCGGCCAGACCGCGCAGGATGCCGATGGTGTCCTCGACGGACGGCTCCCCCACCAGCACCTGCTGGAACCGGCGCTCCAGGGCCGGGTCCTTCTCGATGTGCTCGCGGAACTCGTCCAGGGTGGTCGCGCCGACCATGTGCAGCTCGCCGCGGGCCAGCATCGGCTTGAGCATGTTGCCGGCGTCCATCGCGCCCTCGCCGGTGGCGCCTGCCCCGACGACGGTGTGCAGCTCGTCGATGAAGGTGAGGATCTGGCCGGCCGAGTCCTTGATCTCGGTCAGCACCGCCTTCAACCGCTCCTCGAACTCGCCGCGATACTTGGCGCCGGCGACCATCGCGCCCAGGTCCAGCGAGACCAGCCGCTTGCCCTGCAAGGACTCCGGCACGTCGCCGGCGACGACCCGCTGGGCCAACCCCTCGACCACGGCGGTCTTGCCGACGCCGGGCTCGCCGATCAGCACCGGGTTGTTCTTGGTACGCCGGGACAGCACCTGAATGACCCGGCGGATCTCGGCGTCACGCCCGATCACCGGGTCGAGCTTTCCTTCGCGGGCGGCGGCGGTCAGGTCCACGCCGTACTTCTCCAGCGCCTGGTAGGTGCCTTCGGGGTCCGGGCTGGTGACCCGGGTGGAGCCGCGCACCTGGGTCAGCGCGGCCCGCAGCGCGGCGGGGGTGGCGCCGAGCCGGCTGAGCGTGCTGGCGACCTCGGAGGGCACCTCGGCCAGCGCGAGCAGCAGGTGCTCACCCGAGACGTACTCATCGGTTGCGTCCTTGGCGATCCGCTCGGCGGCGCCCAGCACGTTGAGCAGGTTGCGCGAGGTCTGCGGGGCCGACACCGTCGAACCGGCGGCGGCGGGAAGAGCCCTCAGCAGGGAGTCGATCTCGCGGATCAGGTTCACCGGGTCCACGCCGACCGCCTGCACCATCGGACGCGCCAGGCCCTGCTCGTCGCTGAGCAGGGCGGCCGCGAGGTGGGCCGGCTCTACGGCGGGGTTGCCCTTGTCGGCAGCGGTCCGGACGGCCGCGGAAACGGCCTGCTGGCTACGAGTGGTCAGGTCCATAGCTGTTTCTACCTCTTGTGCGTACTCGACTGGTTGTTCAGGACGTGGCCAGGCGGCGCCTGGCCGGCCTCTGCTGCATTAAACGCTCGAGAAGTTGAGCCTGTTCCGCTCAACTTTATCGTATGGACGGCATTCTCGTGGCTGGCAGGTCACAATCCACCCAGCGGCTACCTGCGCCGGGGAATGCTGGCCTGATCTGATCCAGCGTTCGACCCAACCGAACATGCCACAGCCGGGTAGAGGTGGGTATGCACGTTCTGCCAGAACCGTCGCCGGTGGGTGACCCGGCCAGCCCGGTGTCGGCCGAGCAGGACTTCGACGCCTGGGTCAGGCCGCATTGGGTGGCCATGTCGGCGCTCGCCCGCCGGTTGTCGGGCCTTCCCGACTGGGAGGACGTGCTGCAGGAATCGCTGAGCGCAGCCTGGCGCAAGCGTGCCCAGTTCGACCCGCACCGCGGAACGCCTCGCAACTGGCTGCTCGCGATCACCGCTGATCAGGCGCACAAGAACCGCCGGCGGCCGCAGGCGGTAGCACTGGAGGGTGTCGAGCATGCCACTGCGGGCAGCGACGCGGCGCTCCACCTTGACCTGGAGCGGGTGATCGCCCTGCTTGCGCCGCGGCAGCGACTGGCCGTCACGCTGCGGTACTTCCTCGGCCTGCCGGTGGCGGACGTCGCCACGGTGATGGGCTGTGCCGAGGGCACCGCGAAATCAACGCTTGCCGACGCGCGCGGTCGGATCCGCGCGCTACTCGGAGAGGATTACCGATGAGCCTGGACCCTGATCCCATCGACCAGCTGTTGGACCGGCACGGTAAGCAGTGGCTCACCACGTTCGGGCCACCACCGCTGGAAGGCATGCTGGCCGTAGCTACCACTCAGACGCACCACCGCACCCGCTGGCTGTGGCCGTCGGCCGCCGCCGTGGCGCTGCTGGTGATTCCGCTGCTGACCGTGGTGGGGATCTCCGGCTCGCACCAGTCAGCCCGCCCAGCCGGCTTTCTGGCCGATGTCGAATGGAGCGGCGCCGTGCTGCAGATCGACCCCAGGAAGCTGACCATCGCCGTCGACATCAACACGATCGCGGGCTCCTACTGCTTCGACTCCGGGCTGCCCGATCTGCGCCCGGTGGTATCGGAAACCGCGACGAAGGTATCCATCCGAGCCCGTGCCTTCCGACCGAGCAACCCCTCGCCGACGCAGAGCGTGCCGGCTGGGGCCGTTCTTGCTTGCTCGGGCCGCGGCTACCGGCCGGTGACGGTGACGGTGCAGCTCGAGCAGCCGCTCGGCACGCGATCCCTTCTCGACGCCAAGACCGGCACCCGGCATCCGGTGTTCGAAGCGGGAACGCTGCCGACGCCGTCCTGGCTGCCAGCCGGCTACGTCGACCGGATCATCCGGTGGCAGGACGACAGCCCGCAAGGAGGGGTGATGCAGGAATACGACGGCCCCGATGGCCTGCTCCGGGTGGGGCGCGGTCCCGAATCTCCGACCACGTCGAGTGACAAGGTGCTCACCACCGCAAAGGTGCTCGGACATCCGGCAAAGGTGTTCACGTACAACGCCGCGCCCAATGTGATATGCGTGGTTTGGAACGACTCCGAATATTGGTGGTCGATCTGCTCCGTAGGGGCCAATCCGCCGCGGGCCTCGCTCAGCGCCAAGGAATTGCTGCGGATCGCGAACAGCATGCGCTAGCGGACGCGGCGGCCGAATCTCGACCCGAGGGATCGGTCAGCTTCGCGGCCGCCAGACCACCAGCTCGCCGGACGGCTTGCTGAACGGCCGGCCCATCGGGACCGAGACGATGTCACCGGCCGGTCCGGCCGCGAACAGTCGCCGGGCGCCCAGCTTGGGCTGCATCCTGCTGGAGCGACGGCGGTCCTCCTCCACCTCGGCGAGCCGGGCCCGCAACGCGTGCACCTCGTTCTCAAGCTCGAGGATGCGCTTGATGCCGGCCAGGTTGACGCCCTCCTCCTGCGAGAGCCGCTGCACCTCGCGAAGCTGCGCGATGTCGCGCGGGGAGTACCGGCGGCCACGGCCGGGGGTCCGGTGCGGTGACACCAGGCCCAGCCGGTCGTACTGGCGCAGCGTCTGCGGGTGCATCCCGGCCAGCTCCGCCGCCACCGAGATCACGAAGACGGCGGCTGACTCGGCGAATCGTGGCACGCTCATGACGACCTCGCTTGCTCCAGCAATCCGGCTCGAGGGTCATCGCCGGCGGTGGCCGCGGCGTAGGCCTCCACGGCCTCCCGGGCGGCGCCGTCCAGCTTCTGCGGAACCGCGACCGACACGTTCACCAGCAGGTCGCCCGCCGAGCCGTCCTTGCGCGCGACGCCCTTGCCTTTGACCCGCAGCACCCGGCCGGACGGGGTGCCGGGCGGCAGCTTCAGGGTGACCGTCGAGCCGTCGAAGGTCGGCACCGCGATCTGGGCTCCGAGAGCGGCCTCGGCGAAGGTGACCGGAACCGTCACGGTGAGGTCGTCACCGGACCGGCCGAACAGCGGATGCGGTTGCACGGCCACGGTCAGGATCAGGTCGCCGTTGCCGGCCGGCCCGGGATTGCCCTTGCCCCGCAACCGGATCTTCTGGCCGTCCTTCACCCCGGCGGGCACCCGGGTGGTGATGGTGGAGCCGTCACCGCGCCGCAGGCTCACCGTGTCGCCCTCGACGGCCTGCCGGAAGCTCAGCGTGGTGGTGGCCTCGACGTCGGCGCCGGTACGCGGCGGCGCCTGCCCGAAACCACCCGCGCCGCCGCCTCCGGTGAACATCCCCGACAGCAGATCCTCGACGCTGATGTTCGCGCCCTGGTTGCCGAAGCCGCCACCCGGCTGGCGCCCGGACTGGCGGCTGAAGAAACCGGAGAACACGTCGTCGGAGAAGCCACCGGTGGGCCCGCTGCCGGCAGTGAACCGGGCCCGGCCGTGCGCCATCGCCCGCACCGCGTCGTACTCCTTGCGCTGGCCGGGGTCCGACAGCACCGAGTAGGCCTCGCTGATCTCCTTGAACCGCTGCTCGGCCTTGACGTCGCCGGGGTTCTTGTCCGGGTGCAGATCCTTGGCCAGCTTGCGGTAGGCCTTCTTGATGTCGGCATCCGTCGCGTCAGAGGCGACGCCGAGGGACTTGTAGAAGTCCCTGTCGAACCAGTCCTGGCTTGCCATGACGTCATGCCTCCTTCACTGCTCTTGCCTGTGTTGCTCCAGTGGTGCTGGTACTACCGATCGGCGACCGCTAGGCGGGATCGGCGACCGAGACCCTGGCCGGGCGCACCACCCGGTCACCGATCCGGTACCCCGGCTGCAGCACGCCCACCACGGTGGTCACTTCGGTGCCCTCGGCGAGCTCCTCGTCGACGTGCATCAGCGCATCGTGCACCGCCGGGTCGAAAGCCACGCCGGGCTCGCCGAAGCGCTCGACCCCGTACTTGGCCAGCGTCGTCTCCAGCTTGTCGGCGATGCTGGCCAGCGGGCCGGCCTCCAGGTCACCGTGCTGGCGGGCCAGGTGGATGTCATCGAGCACCGGCAGCAGCGACTCGATCACCGAGGCCACCGCCAGGTCCCGGGTCATCGTCCGGTCCCGGTCTACCCGCTTGCGGTAGTTGGCGTACTCGGCCTGCAGGCGTTGCAGGTCTGCCAGCCGCTCGGCGGCCAGCAGCTCGTGGGGGTCCGGCGCCTGCGCGGCAGCCGGGTCGGCGCCGCCGGTTTCGGCCGTCGCCGCCTCGCCGGCCGGCGGGGGGTCCGCCCCGCCGGCCGGCGGCTTGGCCGAACCGTCCGGACTGATCTTTCGCTTGTCGGCGAAGGTGAAGCCCGGTGCTGCCTTCTCGGGGCCAGCACCGGTCTCCTCCTCGGGCGCCGGACTTGACTGCGTCATGTCGGGCTCCTGCTCCGCGGCAGCCGGATCTTTCTGATTCATCGCCGGTTACCGCTGCTCGTCGATGACCTCGGCGTCGACCACGTCATCGTCGGCGCCCTCGGCGGCCGGCCCGCTGCCGTTGGGGCTGGCCCCGTCGGCCGAGGGGGTCGACTGCTGGGCCGCGTAGACCGCGGTCGCCGCCTTGCCGCTGACCTCGTTGAGCGCGGTGGTCTTGGCCTGGATCGTGTCGTTGCTGGCGTTGGCGTCGGCCAGGGTGGTCTTCAGCTCGGCCAGCGCGGTCTCGAGCTCGGTCTTGGACTCGGCCGGGATCTTCTCGCCCGAGTCGGCGATGAACTTCTCGGTCTGGTAGACCAGCTGCTCGCCGGAGTTGCGGATCTCGGTCGCCTCGCGGCGTGCCTTGTCCTCGGCGGCGTGCACCTCGGCGTCCTTCATCATCCGGTCGATCTCGTCCTTGGACAGGCCCGAGCCGCCGGTGATGGTCATGCCCTGCTGGTTGCCCGAGGCCAGGTCCTTGGCCGAGACGTGCACGATGCCGTTGGCGTCGATGTCGAAGGTGACCTCGACCTGCGGAACGCCCCGGGGAGCGGCCGGGATGCCGGTCAGCTCGAAGACGCCCAGCTTCTTGTTGTAGGCCGCGATCTCACGCTCGCCCTGGTACACCTGGATCTGCACGCTGGACTGGTTGTCATCGGCGGTGGTGAAGATCTCCGAGCGCTTGGTCGGGATGGTGGTGTTGCGCTCGATCAGCTTGGTCATGATGCCGCCCTTGACCTCGATGCCCAGCGACAGCGGGGTGACATCGAGCAGCAGGACGTCCTTGACCTCGCCCTTGAGCACGCCGGCCTGCAGGGCGGCGCCGACCGCCACCACCTCGTCGGGGTTGACGCCCTTGTTGGGCTCCTTGCCGCCGGTCAGCTCCTTGACCAGCTCGACGACGGCCGGCATCCGGGTCGAGCCGCCGACCAGGACCACGTGGTCGATCTGGTCCAGCGGGATGCCCGCGTCACGCAGCACGTTCTGGAACGGCACCTTGGTCCGCTCGAGCAGGTCGGAGGTGATCCGCTGGAACTCGGCGCGGGACAGCTGCTCGTCCAGGAACAGCGGATTCTTCTCGGCGTCCACGGTGATGTAGGGCAGGTTGATGGAGGTCTGCTGGCTCGAGGACAGCTCGATCTTGGCCTTCTCGGCCGCCTCGCGCAGGCGCTGCATGGCCATCTTGTCCTTGGTCAGGTCGACGCCGTGCGCGGCCTTGAACTTGTCGACCAGCCAGTTCATGATCTTCTGGTCCCAGTCGTCGCCACCGAGGTGGTTGTCGCCGTTGGTCGCCTTGACCTCGATGACGCCGTCACCGATCTCGAGCAGCGAGACGTCGAAGGTGCCGCCGCCGAGGTCGAAGACCAGGATGGTCTGCTCCTTCTCGCCCTTGTCCAGGCCGTAGGCCAGCGCGGCCGCGGTGGGCTCGTTCACGATCCGCAGCACGTTCATGCCGGCGATGGTGCCGGCCTCCTTGGTGGCCTGCCGCTCGGCGTCGTTGAAGTACGCCGGAACGGTGATCACGGCGTCGGTGATGGTCTCGCCCAGGTAGGCCTCGGCGTCACGCTTGAGCTTCTGCAGGACGCGGGCGCTGATCTCCTGAGCGGTGTACTTCTTGGCGTCGATGTCCACCGACCAGTCGGTGCCCATGTGGCGCTTGACCGACCGGATGGTGCGGTCGACGTTGGTGACGGCCTGGCGCTTGGCTACCTCGCCCACCAGCACCTCGCCGTTCTTGGCGAAGGCGACGACGGACGGGGTGGTCCGGGAGCCTTCCGCGTTCGCGATGACTTCCGGCTCGCCACCGGTCAGGACGGCGACGACGGAGTTGGTGGTGCCGAGATCGATTCCGACCGCGCGTGCCATGGTGAACTCCTCAGTGAGTGCTTATCTGTCTATGGTCTGTGGTCTGGTCTGTGGTCTGTCAGCCAAGTAACGGCAGCTCCGATGGTGCTACCTGGATCGGCCTTCTGTCAAAAGAACTGAGTCGAGTACGCTCAAGTTCCCTGAAGGGCCGTGGCCTGCGTCACATCTGGCGGGGCGCGAGCGGACTCAGTCGACCGCCGCCGGGTTGTGGATAACTCAGCGCATGGACTCGGCTGGTTGCCTAGCGTCGGCCGGCATGGGGAGCGCGACCGGTAAGCGGTCATGACGGCTAGCCGGTTCGAGCTGCCCGGCGACGGGTTGCTGGCGGCGCGGGCCTGCCTGGACCAGCGGATGCCGGCCGGTGACCCGGTGCGGATCCGCGCCGCCGCCCACCGCTGCGGCCGCACTGCCGCCGACTTGCGCCGCGCCGCCTCGGCGCTGCTGTCCAGCGCTGACACGCCGCTGTGGACCGGCGCCGCTCACCGGGCCTTCGTCGAGCAGCTCCGAGACCGGACCCCCTCCATGTCGGCCACCGCCGACCGCTACGAGCATTACGCCAGCGCGCTGCACGCCTACGCCGGGGCCCTGGACGAGACCGCGCCCTGGCTGCGTGCCGTCCGTCACCGGCTGCGACAGCGCCACGACGAGCTGGCTTCACGCGATGTCACCAGGGTCGATCTTGAGGCCACCGGGCTGTCGGCCAGCCGAGCGGACACCGCCGAACTGCTGCTCCTCGCCCGGAACTTCAAGGCCGGCTACGACCGGTGGGCCGACGCCCTGGACCGCTGCATCCGGGCGCTGTTCGAGGCCGACGAAGCGGACCCGACCCGGGACCGGTCCGGCTGGGCGGCATGGGCGCAGCAGCTGACCGGCGCCGTCGCCCGCCACCTCAGCCCCTACCAGCGGGCCCTGGCCAACCCCACCCTGGCCAACATCTCCGACTGCCTCAGCACCCTCGCCACCGACCTCACCGTGCTGGGCCTGGGCCTGCTGCTCATCTGCCCACCCGCGGCCGGCGCGTGCCTGGCCGTGGCCACCGTGCTGGCCCTGACCCAGCTAGCCGTCGACGCCACCCGCCGGACCCAGGGCGAACAGGTCAGCAACGCCACCCTCGGCCTGCAACTAGCCGCCGCCATTCCTATCGGCGGCAGCGCCGTCCGCGGCTTGCGAGCTGCGGGCAACGTCACCCACCTTGTTCCAGGCGGCGGCCTGGCAGCCCACGAAGGCGTGAACGGCGGCCACACCCTGGCCAAGCATGTCGGCAAGAGTCCCGAGTTCCTGCGCAAGCGGTTAGCCACCGAACCGGAGATCAAAGGCGCATCCACTTTCTACAACCGAGAAGTCGCCGAGAACTCCATCGCCGAAGTTCTAAACGCCCATGACAAGAGAATTCAGAGCTGGCTTGCAGGGCCGAAACGCACGCTTTTGATTTCAAGTCCCACCCCACAGGTATGTGGCTCCGTGCTACTCGCCCCTGCGGCTGATCCCCTAGAATCCTCGGTGATACGGGTTGTGCTCCGGAGATCTGATGCTTTGGGCCTCGGGTACCGGATTCATACTGCGATGGTGATCATGTGACGGAATACGAAGCGTTGGAACAGCTCCTCGGCGGCTATTTGAACGAGGACTGGACCGACGATTATGCCGATCCATGGCAGGCCGTAGACGACTTCGTGCAATCGGAACACAGCGATGCCGTGAACCTGCGTCTCGAGATTACGGACATCATCCGTCAGTACCCGTCCGAGGACGCCTTGGACGCCCAGCTGACGCGGCTCGGCCTCGGGTACCGGATTCAGTTCAATGGCTGGACATCGCATCGGGACTGGCTGCTGGCGGTCGCCGACCGGGTCGAGAAGGTCCTGCGCAAGTCCCCGGCTGCCTGAGGCCCGCTCCCGACACGACAGGGTGCCCGCCCCCGAGCCTGCACTACGCGGTACTGCTGCCCTTAGGACCTGTACCGCGATGACGTGAGTGGGCTAGCTTCGCCCCTACCGGGCCTGTCCGGCGGCCGGACTTCACCGATAGGAGCGTCGTGACCTATCCCACCGCCGACCGCCACCGGTTCTTCACACCCCACCGCTGTCCGGATTGCGGCATGCCGATCACCGCCGCTACACCGAGGTGCGCCGGATGCGGGCTGCTGCTGACCAGCCCCACCGCCAGCCGGCTCGCGGAGCAACTGGTCGCGGCTGACCAGACGATGGCGCAGCTGCGATTCGAGTCCCAGGCCGTCCCCCAGCAGTCCGTGCCCCCGCAGGCCGTGCCCCCGCGGGGCGTTCCCCAGCAGGGCGTTCCCCCGCAGGGCGTTCCCCAGCAGCAGGGTGAGTGGGTGTCGGCGGCGCCCGTAGCGACCGCCGCGCCAGGGCAGGTCGGCGGCGCCGGCGCGTTCCCCGGCTATCCGGCCCCTGTCGCCGCCGGCGGCAGGCGGTTGCCGGCGGCGAGCGGGGCGGCCATCGTGCTCGGCCTCGGGGGGCTGTGCCTGCTGGTCGCGGCGGTCATCTTCGTGTCGGTGTCCTGGGGAACGCTGTCGCTCGGCGCGAAGGCCGCGGTGCTGGCCGCGGTGACCGCGATCTTCGGCCTCGCGGCCGCGGCGGTGACCCGCAGGGGTCTGCGCGGCTCCGCCGAAACGCTGTGGGCCAGCACCCTGCTGAATCTCACGCTGGACGTCTGGGCGATCCGCCGGGTCGATCTGGCCGGGTGGTCATCGGTGGACGCGCGCGTCTTCACCGCCCTGGGCGCGGTAGCGGTGGGGGCGGCGGCGCTGGGCAGCACGGTGGCCACCCGACGCTCGGCGCTAGGACGCCCGCTGGTCAGCACCCAGCTCATTCTGGGTGGCGCGGCCTACGTCGGGCTGCTGTGCGCGGTTGCCAGAACCGGGGCCACCCTCTGGCTGCAGTTCGGCGTCGCGGTGATCGGCATGGCAGCGCTGGGGATCGCTGCCCGGACGGCAGGACTGCGCGTTACCACGTGGGTGTGCGGCCTGGCCGCCACCCAATCCTGGCTCGACCTGGTGGGGTTGGGGATCCTCGACGCGGTCATCTCGGGGCCCTTCGTGCCACGGCTGTGGGACGGCCAGGCCAACGAGTTGCCGGCTGCGATCGTCCTGGCACTCTGCGCGGCGGCCGTCCCGGCGGTGCTGCGAGTGCCCCTGCTGCGGTTGGCCGCCGCGGTGGCCGGCCTCGGGTTGGCTGCCGGGACGGCGTGGCTCATCGGCGAGCACTACCTCTCAGGAGTCTCCGCACTGGCCGGCGTGCTGCTGGGTCTGGCCCTGCTCAGCCTGGTGCGGCATCCGCTCTGGAGCCGGGCCGTTCTGCTGGTGCTGGGCGGCGCCGGCACGGTGAGCGTGTTGGTGTTGCTGCGGGCGGCATTCGCCGGCATCTCGGCCTCGACCGACCTGGGCGGCCCGATCTGGCGGCGGCGCCCCATGGATGCGCTGCTGGACGCGGGCCAACCGGTGATCGAGGTGCTGCCGTCGCTGGTCCTGCTCGCGGCGGCCACGGCGACAGCGCTGCTGGTCCGGCCGCTGCTGAAGGACTGGACGCAACGGTGGAGCGCCGCCCAGGAGCGGTGGATCGCCGCGGTGGCTGGTCCTGCCGCGCTCGCGATCTGGCTGAACGTCCACCCGCCGCTGCTGGTGGCCACTCTCGGATGGCTGCTGCTGGCGCTCGCGGGCGTCCTGCTGGCCCGGCGCGACGGCTGGCTGCTGGCGATACCGGGGCTGCTGCTGGCGCTGGCGCTGGTTACGGCACTGGCCTCGGAGCCGACCACCATCCTCGCCTTCGCGGCGGGGGCCGGCGCGGCGCTGGCCGCCGGCCGGTGGCTCGCCCGCGACGTCCCGGCTCTGCGGCAGGCCTGCGAGCTGGCCGCCGTCGCGCAGCTGTTCGTTCTCATCGCCGCCGGGTTCTCGCTGGGCACGCCCGAACGGTGGACGCCGACCGTGGCCGGCCTGCTCGGATGTGCCGCGGTGCTGGGCGTGGTCGCGGCGCGGTCACCGATCCGCCGCTGGTGGTTCTGGCCGGCGGTGTCGGCGGTGATCGTCGCAGGTTGGATCGAGGCGGGCGTGCATTCGATGCACGCGCCCGAGCTCTACTCCACGCCGGTCGGGCTGCTGGCGCTTCTCTTCGGCGTGCAGGTCGCACGGCGCGAGCCGACCTCGCCGTCCTGGCTCGTCCTAGGTCCGGGGCTGCTGATCCTCACCGTCCCGCTGGTGGCGCCGGCGTTGCGCGAACCGCTGTCGTGGCGGGCGCTGGCGCTGGGTGTGATCGCGCTGCTGAGCCTGCTGGTCGGCGCGCGGCTCAAGCTGCAGGCCCCGCTGGTGATCGGCGCCGCCGAACTGGCGCTGTTGGTGATAACCGAGCTCTCGCCGTACGCGCTCGGGCTGCCCCGCTGGGTGGTGATCGGCACGCTAGGGGTGCTGCTGCTGACGCTCGGTGTCACCTGGGAAAGCCGGCTGGCGAACCTTCGCAGCGCGCGCCGGGTGATCGCCGACATGCTCTGAGCCGTTGTGACCCATTCGGCGTCCGGCTGACGTGGTTACCCGCTGGTAACCCTGGGTATCCTGGGCCGGTCACGCTTGACGACGCTAAGCCGACGACGCTGGAGGCCGCAGTGGCACTGCGCATTACCCTGACCGTGCTCATGACCGCGGCTACCGCGGCGATAGCGGGTTGGCGGATCCTCTGGCTGGTACGACTGATCCGCTCCGGCACAGCCGCTCCGGGGCGTGGCAAGAACGCCGGCGTCCGCGCGGCCAACGACGCCGAAGAGGTGCTGGGCCAGACCCGGCTGCTGAAGTGGTCGGTCCCCGGCCTGGCGCACTTCTTCACCTTCTGGGGCTTCCTGATCCTGAACCTGACCATCCTGGAGGCCTACGGCGCGCTGCTGATCGACCGTGACTTCCACATCCCGATCATCGGCAAGTGGCAGGTGCTGGGCTTCCTCGAGGACTTCTTCGCGGTCGCGGTGCTAGCCGGGTTGGCCACCTTCGCGGTGCTGCGCATCCGCAACGCTCCAAAACGCAAGCAGCGGGACTCGCGCTTCTACGGCTCGCACACCGGCCCGGCCTGGACGATCCTGGGCATGATCACGCTGGTCATCCTGACGCTGTTCCTGCTGCGCGGCGCCCAGATGAATGCCGGCGAGTTCCCGTTCGGGGAGTCCAAGTGGACCTTCGCCTCGTACCTGACCGCGAAGGCGCTGGGCGAGGGCGACTACAACACCGGCCTCGCCACCATCTTCCTGCTGGCGCAGGTGGCGGTCGTCCTGGCGTTCCTGATCATCGTCACCTACTCCAAGCACCTGCACATCGCCACCGCCCCGATCAACGTGTACTTCAAGCGGCTGCCCAAGGCGCTCGGCGCGCTGCCCCCGGTCACCGACGCCCAGGGCAAGACCATCGACTTCCTCGATGTCGAGAACCTGTCCGAGGACACCGTGTTCGGCAAGGGCAAGGTCGAGGACTTCAGCTGGAAGGCCTACCTGGACTTCGCGACCTGCACCGAGTGCGGCCGCTGCCAGTCCCAGTGCCCGGCCTGGAACACCGGCAAGCCGCTGTCGCCCAAGCTGGTGATCATGGACCTGCGCGACCACCTGTTCGCCAAGGCCCCGTACCTGATCGGCGGCAAGTCGGTCCCCGACGACGCGGTGCCGAACTTCGCCACCCCCGCGGCCGAGGGCGGCTCGCACGGCACCCACGTGCCCGAGGCCGGCTACCCCCGGGTGGAAGGCTCCGGCATCGAGCAGGTCACCCGGCCGCTGGTCGGCGACCTCGCCTCACACGGCGTGATCGACCCGGACGTGCTGTGGTCCTGCACCACCTGCGGGGCGTGCGTCGAGCAGTGCCCGGTCGACATCGAGCACATCGACCACATCGTCGACATGCGCCGCTACCAGGTGCTGATCGAGTCCTCGTTCCCGTCCGAGGCCGGCACCATGCTGCGCAACCTGGAGAACAAGGGCAACCCGTGGGGCCTGCCCGCCAAGAACCGCGAGGAGTGGACCGAGGGCCTGGGCTTCGAGGTCCGGCGGGTCTCGCCCGGCGAGCCGCTGCCCGCCGAGGTCGAGTACCTGTTCTGGGTGGGCTGCGCCGGCGCGCTGGAGGACCGGTCCAAGAAGGTCACCAAGGCCTTCGCCGAACTGCTCAACGTGGCCGGGGTCGAGTTCGCCATCCTCGGCTCGAACGAGACCTGCACCGGCGACTCGGCCCGCCGGCTCGGCAACGAGTTCGTGTTCCAGATGCTGGGGGCCGAGAACGTCGAGAAGCTCAACTCGATCAAGCCCGACGGGCGGCCGCTGAAGATCGTGGCCACCTGCCCGCACTGCTTCAACACCATCGCCAACGAGTACCCGCAGCTCGGCGGTGAGTACGAGGTGGTGCACCACACCCAACTGCTCGGCAAGCTGGTCGCCGACGGGCGGTTGACCCCGGTCGAGCCGGTCGACAAGAAGGTCACCTACCACGACCCGTGCTACCTCGGCCGGCACAACAAGGTCTACACCCCGCCGCGCGAGGTGCTCGGCGCAATCCCGCAGCTGCGGTCCGAGGAGATGCACCGCTGCAAGGACCGGGGCTTCTGCTGCGGCGCCGGCGGCGCGCGGTTCTGGATGGAGGAGAAGATCGGCAAGCGGATCAACGTTGAGCGCACCGACGAGGCGCTGGGCCTGGACCCCGACCTGATCTCGACGGCCTGCCCGTTCTGCATGGTGATGCTCTCGGACGCGGTGACCAGCAAGCAGGCCGACGGCTCTGCCTCCGGGCGCGTCCAAGTGCTCGACGTGGCCCAGATCCTGCAGCAGTCGATGGGGCGTCCGGCTGTAGTCGAACAGGTCGAGCCGGCGTCCTGACCGCACCGGGCAGCGCGCCGGTCCGCGCTGTGCGCCTACAGTGCTGTGCGCCTACAGTGCTGTGCGCCTACAGTGCTGGGCGCCTACAGTGCGGAAATGACCTTCACCGTGACCGGCGTGGCGCGAACCATGGCGTTGCAACGGCTCGAATGGGTCCTGGACGGGCTCAACGCGGCAGCGGGCTGGGGCCATGACGCCGCGGACGTGCTGGATGCCGGTTTTCTCGAGGCGATCGCGCCGACCGACTACGCCGAGCTGACCGGGCAGCGCGCCGGCGACTTCGCACCACTCCACCTCACGGCTGTCGAGGCAGGTGACCACACCGCACGCGCGAGGCTGGGTAACCACACCGACGGTGCGCGCTACTGGCTCACCTGCACGGTGGACCCGAACCCGCCGCACCGCATCCTCAGCACCTCGCTGCAGGCAGAGGTGCCGGACGGCCTCACCCCCCGCTTGCCGATGGACTTCACCGGCTGGCAGATGAGCGTCGAACGGCCGGGACAGTTGATCGTGTTCGCCGGTGTCCCAGGCACCGGCAAGAGCACCCTCGCCGACGCGGTCGGCCGCGAGTCGGGAATCCCGGTGTTCGCCATGGACTGGCTGCTCGGCGCGCTGACGCCGTTCGGTGGTCGCCATCTCGACCAGCCGTTCGACATCGGGTACGAGCTGCTGACCACCCTGGCGCTGCGGCAACTGTCGCTCGGGCAGTCGGCGATCCTCGACGCGCCGGTCGAGGACGAACTGGTGCGGCGACGGTGGAGCACCCTGGCGGCCGCGGCCGGAACATCGCTCACTGCCTTCGTGACCGTCTGCGATGACCCGGCGGTGCACCGGAAGCGTCTGGCCACCCGCGACCGAGGCATTCCGGGCTGGCATCAGGGCGGCGACTGGGCCGACGTCACGCGCCGGCTGGCGCTGTTTCCGGTGTGGCCAGGTGCGGTGATCCTCGACTCCCGGCAACCGCTGGCCGACACCGTCGCGACGGTGCTGGCTGAACTCCGGTCAGGGGAAGAGCAGGAACTTGGTCAGGGCGGCCAACCCGACCACCACGATCACCGCGCGCAGCACAGCCGGTGAGAGCCGGCGCCCCACCACCGCCCCGAGCTGGCCGCCGATGGTCGAGCCGACCGCGATCAGGGCCACGTACACCCAGTTGGGGTCGGCCAGCAGCACGAACAGAAGGCCGGCGACCGCGTTCACCACACCGGACAGGACGTTCTTCACACCGTTGACCCGCTGCAGGTCGTGGTCCAGCAGGGCGCCCATGATCGCGACCAGCAGCACCCCCTGAGCGGCGCCGAAGTACCCCCCGTAGACCCCGGTCAGCAGCACCAGGACCCACAGCAGGATCGGATGCCGGCCCTGGGTGTTCGGGTGCGACTGCTCCACGAAGCGGCGGGCCAACCGGGGCTGGGCGATCACCAGCACCAGCGCCAGCACGATCAGGACCGGCACCACCGCCCGGAACACGCTGGCCGGCAGCACCAGCAGCAGCAGCGCGCCGACGATCCCACCCGCCAGGGACGCCGAGCCCAGCCGCAGCAGCCGGTCACGCTGGCCGGCCAGCTCCCGGCGGTAGCCGTAGGCGCCGCTGAAGGTGCCGGGCACCAGTCCGATGGTGTTGCTGACGTTGGCTGTCACCGGCGGCACCCCGAGGGAGATCAGCACCGGAAAGGTGATCAGCGTGCCGGAACCCACCACGGTGTTGATCGTTCCGGCGGCGACGCCGGCCAGCGCTACGGCCGTGGCGGCGCCGATCCCTGTCACCCGGCCACCGTAGTCGCCCGGCCGGGACCGACCGGTCCCCAGCCCGCGTGCGGCGGGCACTCAGCTGACTTTGGTTGAATCGAGTCATGCTCACCCGCGCCCCCCGAACCCGGCGACCGCCCCGGTCGCGATGGCTGGCAGGGCTGGTCGCGTTGATCATCGCCGCCTTGGCACTGACCGGCTGCACCCAGGCGAAGAAGGTCCCTGCGGAGCAGCGGGCGGCGCAGGCCTACCTGGATGCCCTCGGCGCAGCTGACGTCGCCGCCGCCGGCCAGCGCACCACCGACGCAGCCACCGCGACGGCCGCGATCACCAGGAGCCTGGCCAGGCTGTCCGAATTCGGTAGCGGGCTGCGGGGCAGTCTGCGGGTCACCGGACTCACCGAACGGCAGCCGGGATCGGCCACCGCGAACTACGAGGCCAGCTGGCAGCTACCCGGACTGAGCACGCCGTGGCGCTACACCGGCACGCTGACGATGGTGAAGCAGGCCGAGGACTGGCGGGTGAGCTGGGCTGCCAGCGCCATCCACCCCCGACTTGCCGACGGCTCGCACCTGGCGCTCAAGCGCAGCCAGCCGGTCCGGGCCGCCCTGCAGGACAGCAGCGGCGCCCCGCTGTTCCGGCCGACTCCGGTGGTCACCGTGGGCGTCAACCCGTCCGCCGTCCAGGACCTGAGCAGCCTGGCGGCCCGGCTGGCGGCGGTGCCGCAGCTGCAGACCACCGCCGGTGAGATAAGCAGCGCCGTGGCCGCGGCGGGCAAGACCCAGTTCGTTCCGATCATCACGCTGCGCCGGCCGGCCTACGAGCAGGTCAAGCCCCAGATCTACAACCTGCCCGGCACCCAGTTCCAGTCCGAGAGCCGGCTGCTGCCGCCCAGCCCGAACTTCGCCAGGCCGCTGCTGGGCAGCGTGGGGGCGGCCACCGCCGAGATCATCGAGGACTCGCGGGGGCAGGTCCAGGCCGATGACCTCGTCGGGCTGTCCGGCCTGCAGCGAGCGCTGGACCCGCAACTGCGCGGCACCCCGGGCGTCGACGTCTACTCGGCCAGCGACGCCGACGCGACCCTGGGCGCCAAGCTCGGCACGGTGGCCCCGCCGGTGGCCGGCAAGCCGGTCCGGCTGACGTTGGAGCGCGCCGTCCAGGCAGCCGCCGACGCCACCCTGGACGCCGAGTCACGACCGGCCTCGATCGTGGCGCTGCAACCGTCCACCGGCAGGGTCCTGGCAGTGGCCAACAGCGCCAGCGCTCCCGGCAACATCGCCCTGACCGGGCAGTACCCGGCCGGTTCCACCTTCAAGATCGCCACCTACGCCGCGGCGTTGCAGGCCGATCCGGCCCTGACCGCCGGCACCGCGGTGGACTGCCCGCCCACCATCACGGTCAGCGGCCGGACCTTCCAGAACCACGACGAGGTCGAGCACGGCCGGATCCCGCTGACCGCGGCGTTCGGCTACTCCTGCAACACCACCGCGATCGACCTGGGGATGAAGCTGCCGCCCGGCGCCCTGGCCGAGACCGCCGGCCGGCTCGGGTTGGGAGGCGACTGGAAGCTGCCGGTGCCGGCGTTCTCCGGATCGATCCCGGCCACCGCCACCGGGACCGAGCAGGCCGCCGAGGCGATCGGCCAGGGCAAGGTGCTGGTCAGCCCGCTGCTGATGGCCTCGATGGCAGGCGCCGCCGCCACGGGCGCCTCCGTGGCGCCGTCCCTGGTCGCCGGCCAGCAGGCCGCGCCGGGCCCGGCGCTGGACGCCAGGGTGCGAACCGAGCTGAACGCGCTGATGCGGGCTGTCGTCGCCATGCCGGGCGCCACCGGTCACGCGCTGAACGACCTGCCCGGCCAGCTCCGGGGCAAGACCGGCACCGCGGAGTTCGGAACCGACACCCCGCCCAAGAGCCACTCCTGGTTCGCCGGCGTCCGGGGCGACCTGGCGATCGCGGTGTTCATCTACGGCGGTGAGGACTCGACCACCGGGGCGGTTCCGTTGACCGAACAGTTCTTCACCAAGTTGCCCTGAGTTTTGTACGGTGGATTCATGACCACCAACGATGCGCACGTCTACGACAGTCCCGTGGGTTGGGTCGCCGAGCACACCCAGCGTTACGTGGAGACCGACGGCCGGGAGGGGCACGAGTGGCACGGCGTTCAGACCCTGCTGCTCACCACCAAGGGCCGTAAGAGCGGCAAGCTGCGCCGCACTGCCCTGATCTACGGCAAATCCGGCTCCTCCTACGTCGTGGTCGCCTCCGCGGCCGGTGACGACAAACATCCGGCCTGGTACCTGAACCTGACCGAGAACCCCGAGGTCGCCCTGCGGGTCGGCGCCGAGGACCTCGTCGCCATCGCCCGGACGGCTGATGACTCGGAGAAGCCGGAACTCTGGAAGATGATGTGCCAGCTCTGGCCGGAGTACGAGGAGTACCAGACCAAGACCGACCGGCCGATCCCGGTCGTCGTGCTCGACCCGGTCTAGCCCTCGGCCCGCGCGGCTGCCCGGTCCGGTTCCTGCCGCGAAACCTTCGGACTCGTACCTGATCCTGATCTGCAGGTGACCTGGTCGAGGCCGGAGCCTCGTACAGTTCCGCTGTGCCGACCGACCTGCCCAGCCGCGCGAGCGCCCGCGGGCTGATTCTGGTGATCGAGGACGAGCCGGCCATCGCCGAGCTGATCCGGCTGAACCTGGCAGCAGCCGGCTTCGCCGTCCGGCTCGAACGCGACGGCGAGGCCGGGCTGGCCGCGGTCAGCCGGTTCGGCCCGGCAGCGGTCATCCTGGACGTCGGGCTGCCCGGGATCGACGGCATCGAGGTCTGCCGCCGGCTGCGGGCAGCCCAGGACTGGACGCCGGTGCTGTTCGTGACCGCCCGCGACGACGAGGTGGACCGGATCGTCGGGCTGGAACTCGGCGCCGATGACTACATCACCAAGCCGTTCTCGCCCCGCGAGCTGGTGGCCCGGGTGGGCTCGGTGCTGCGCCGGACCCAGCCGGTCGATGAGGCTCCCGTCACGCTGCAGGTCGGCTCGATCCGGCTGGACCCGGCCGCACGGCGGGTGCACGCCGGTGACCACGAGATCAACCTGACCGCCACCGAGTTCGACCTGCTGGCCTACCTGATGCGCCGGCCCGGCCGGGTTTTCGGGCGGGAGCAACTTCTCAGCGAGGTGTGGGGCTACTCCGCGGTCGCCGGGGCTCGCACCGTCGACGTGCACATCGCGCAGGTCCGCGCCAAGCTTGGCGACGCGAGCCCGATCCGGACCGTGCGCGGGGTCGGCTACGCCGTCGAGCCGAGCCGGACACCGCCCAGCTTCCGCCAGCCCAGTCCCACCCGGCCCAGTCCCACCCAGTCCAGTCCCACCCGGCCCAGCCCCACCCAGCCCAGCCCCACACCGGGTCAGGCCGGACCCCGGTGAGGCTGCCGCCCACCACCCTCGCCCAGCGCATCTCGGCGCTGGCGGTCGGGGTCGCGGTGATCACCGCCCTGCTGGCCGGGTTGCTGGCGATCAACCTGGTGCAGCGGTCCAACACGGCCGCTGCCCGGGAGACCTTGGGCGACTTCGCCGACGTGGCCCGGGTGGCCGCCGACCAGGGCTCCAACGCCCGGGACAACCAGGCCCGGGTCCAGGCCAGCCTGCGCACCTTGGGCATCCAGTCGGCGTCGATCGACAGCGCCGGAAACGTGCGCACCAACAGCCCGCTGCTGAGGGTGGTGCTGACCGATGCCAACGTCCGCACGGTGCTGGTCAGCGGATCGCTGTCGGCCCAGCGGCGGATCCAGGGGCAGCTGGTGCTGATCGAGGCGCGTGGCAGCCGGTCCGGCGGCATCGCGCTGGTGCAGCGACGCTCTGAGGCCACCGCGGCCGCTGACCGTGCCATCCGGCAGATCGTCTGGGCGCTGCTGATCGCGGTCGGCCTGGCGGCGCTGCTGGGCCTGCTGGTGGCACTCCGGATCTCCCGGCCGCTGCGCCGGACCGCCGAGGCCGCCCACGCGCTGGCCGCCGGTCACCGGGACGTGGCGGTGCTGGCCCAAGGTCCCGCCGAGGTGGCCGAGGTGGGGGTGGCGCTGAACTCGCTGGCCGCCGCGCTGTCGCATTCGGAAGCCCGCCAGCGGGAGTTCCTGCTGTCGGTGTCGCACGAGCTGCGCACGCCGCTCACCGCGATCACCGGCTACGCCGAGTCGCTGGCCGACGGGGTGGTGGCACCCGAGCAGGCCGCCGAGGTCGGGTCCATCGTGCTCACCGAGTCGCTGCGGCTCGACCGGCTGGTGGCCGACCTGCTGGATCTGGCCCGGCTGGACGCCCAGCAGTTTCGCATCGAACTCCGCGACGTCGATGTCCTGGAGCTGTGCCGGGCCGCCGGCCAGGTCTGGTCCGGGCGGTGCGCGGCGGTCGGCGTCCGGTTCGAACTGCAGCTGGACGCGACCGCCCGGGCGGGACGTTGCGTCATCCGGACGGACCCGGCGCGGCTGCGGCAGGTGCTCGACGGCCTGCTCGAGAACGCGCTGCGGGTAACCCCGGCCGGCGCCCCGATCGTGCTGGCGGCGCGGGCCGAGCAGGCCCCGGACCAGCGGCCGGTGGTGGTGGCCGAGGTGCGGGACGGCGGTCCGGGCCTGGCCGAGGCCGACTTCGCGGTCGCCTTCGAGCGCTCGGCGCTCTACGAGCGTTACCGGGGGCTGCGGCAGGTCGGCACCGGGCTGGGCCTGGCCATCGTCGCGGGCCTGGTCAGCCGGCTCGGCGCCACCATCGAAGCCGGCCGCGCCCCGGAGGGCGGGGCCCGCTTCACGGTGCGGCTGCCGGCCGGCTGAGCTCCCGGGTCGGCCGGTGAGACTACGGCGTCGCGTCCACCACGTGCTGAGCGGTCAGGCTGGTGGTTCCGATGCCGGTGACGGCCACCTGGTCGCCGGTGCGCACGTCGCTGATCGTTCCGGCCGGGCCGTTGCCGAGGCCGCCGCGGTTGCCCCGCTCGCCGCTCTTGCCCTTGCCCAGGCTCGGCAGGCCCTTGCGGAGGTGCACCTTGGTGTCGCCGGTGATCGCATAGGTCTGGGTGACGCCGTCCAGCGCCTTGACGGTGATCGAGGTGGCCGAGACCGCCGTGACCTCACCGCGAATCGCGTTGTGGGTCACGAAGGTGTTCTCGCTGTCGCCGTCGGGGGTGACCCACTGGGCGTGCAGGGCCCGCCCCAGCGCCTTGAGCGCGAGCTTGCGGGCCTTGGGTCCTCGCGCCTTGTCCGGCGCCGCGGCGCCCGGAGCGAGGCCGGACGTGCCGGGCTTGGCCGGGTTACCGGGTTTGGTGGGGGCGCTGGTCGCACCGGGGGTACTGGGCTTGGCCGGGGCGCTGGTCGTACCGGGGGTACCGGGCTTGGTGGGGGCGCTGGTCGAGGTGGCGAGCGCGGCCGTGCCGGCTCCGAGCACCACGACCGCGGCCGATGCCGCGAGCGCCATCTTCTTCAACATGTGATCTCCCTGATCGCCAGCTGGGATGAGTGGACCCTGCCGACAGTGCCACGTCAAGGTTTGCCGCCAAACAGAGAATTGTCAGGGTTGTGTTCGGGCTCGCGTGGGCCGATCCAACCGGCTGGCTACGCTGGCGGGGTGAGCCTCGAGCTGCACCTGGCCGAGCCGGTCGACCTGGACGCCGGCACCCTCTACCGGATTCTCCAGCTTCGGGTGGACGTCTTCGTGGTGGAGCAGCAGTGTCCGTTCCTCGAGCTGGACGGCCGGGACCTGGAGCCGGGCACCCGCTGGCTGTGGGCCACCGAGGACGGCGCCGTGATCGCCACCCTGCGCATCCTGCGTGAGGATCGAGGCACCGCCCGGATCGGCCGGGTCGCCACCGCCCGGCAAGCCAGGGCCAGCGGGATCGCCACCGTCCTGATGCGCCGGGCGCTGGACTTCCTGGACTCCGACGCCGCCTCGGCCGGTGATCTGCCGGCCGGTATCGAGGTGGTGCTGGACGCGCAGTCGCCGCTGGCGGGCTGGTACCAGCGCTTCGGCTTCGAGCCCGCCGGCGCGGAGTACCTCGAAGACGGCATCAGCCATCTGCCGATGCGCCGTCGCGGCCAGTTGTCGCCCCAGGCGTGACCGCCCCGCATCCCGTTCCGGAGATAGGTCGTGAGCGGCCCGAACAGGCCGAAAGCCCAGATAATCCCAGGGATGGACAACGTCCATAAGATAATCCCATGGTGCTGGTGGGGCACGGTTGCCGATGACAACGACTACGTCCAAACGGATCCGGTTGAGTCCGGACGCGCGCCGGGAGCAGTTGCTCGACCTCGGCGTCAGGATGCTGGCTACCCGGACGCTGGAAGAGCTGTCTGTCGACGCCCTGGCCGAAGAAGCCGGCATCTCCCGGGGCCTGCTGTTCCATTACTTCAAGAACAAGCAGGACTTTCACCGAGCGGTGGTTCAGCGGGCCGCCGATGACCTGCTGGCCCGCACCAGGTCCGACCCGTCACACGAGCCGACCGCCCGGTTGAGGTTGTCGCTGACCCGGTACATCGACTACGTGCTGGCCAACCCGCAGGCCTACATCTCCCTCGTCCGCGGCGCCGCCGGCGGTGACGAGGCGATGCTGGAGATCTTCGACCGGACCCGGGCCGCGCTGACCGCCCGGATCACCGACAACCTCGGGGCCTACGGGGTGCAGGACAGCCCGACCGTCCGGTTGCTGGCCCGTGGCTGGTCGGCGATGGTGGAGGAGGCGGTGCTGAGCTGGGCGGCCGATCCGCAGCTGTCCAAGGAGGAGTTGCTGCGGGTGCTCACCGCCACCCTGCCCGCGGTGTTGGCCGCCGGCTAGCGCGGCGCCGGCCGCCCCAGCGTCGCGCCGGTCGCCGGCTTGCGCGGTCGCGGTCGCAGGCCTGATCGGCTCTGCCGCCCGCGTCAGGATGACGGCGTGCGAACGGGTCATTAGGATGTCTAACTATGTCCTTCACCGTGCAGCGCAACCCCAACCCGCTTCCCGAGGCCGAGCGGGCTGCCGCGTTGGCCAACCCTGGCTTCGGCCAGTTCCGCACCGACCACATGGTCAGAATCGACTGGACTCCTGCCGACGGCTGGGGGCCGGGCGCGGTGCTGCCCTACGGCCCGCTGTCCCTCGACCCGGCCACCAGCGCCCTGCACTACGGCCAGCTGATCTTCGAGGGACTCAAGGCCTACCGCCAGCCGGACGGCTCGATCGCGACGTTCCGGCCGGAGGCCAACGCCGCCAGAATGGCCCGTTCGGCCCAGCGGCTGGCGATGCCCGAACTGCCCGCCGAGCTGTTCCTGGAGTCCGTCCGGGCTCTGGTGGACATCGACCAGGCCTGGGTCAGCGACGCTCCGGATGCCTCGCTGTACCTGCGGCCGTTCATGATGGCCACCGAGGCCGCGCTGGGCGTCCGGGCGGCCAACGCCTACTCCTACCTGCTGATCGCCTCGCCCGCCGGGCCGTACTTCTCCAGTGGCGTCAAGCCGGTGACCGTGTGGCTCTCGACCGAGTACAGCCGGGCCGCCCCGGGGGGCACCGGCGACGCCAAGTGCGCCGGCAACTACGCCGCCTCGCTGGCGGCCCAGGCGCAGGCTGCCGAGCAGGGCTGCGACCAGGTCGTCTGGCTCGACGCCGTGGAGCACCGCTACGTCGAGGAGATGGGCGGCATGAACCTGTACTTCGTCTATGGCAGCGGCGCCGACGCCCGGCTGGTGACCCCGAAGCTGACCGGCACGCTGCTGCCCGGCATCACCCGGGAGTCGCTGCTCACCATTGCCCAGGACCTGGGTTACAGCACGGATGAGGCGGTTGTCTCGACCGAGGACTGGCGGGCCGGTAATGCCAGCGGCGAGCTGACCGAGGTCTTCGCCTGCGGCACCGCCGCGGTGATCACCCCCGTCGGTCACGTCAAGAGCGCCGATGCCGAGTGGACGGTCGGCGACGGCGGGCCGGGACCGGTGAGCATGCGGCTGCGCAAGGCGCTGCTCGACGTGCAGACCGGGCAGGCCCCCGACCCGCACGGCTGGATGCACCGGCTCAGCTGAGTGTTGGAATTCGAGCAGTACCTCGACGAACTGGAGCGGCAGGGCCGGCTGTTGCGGGATTCCGCGCGCCAGCCGTCGCCGCGTGCCGCCGTGCCGTCCTGTCCCGGCTGGGACCTTGCCCGGCTCCTGGGGCACATCACCAAGGTGCACCACTGGGCGAGCTCGATCCTGCACGGTGGCCAGCCGAACGCCTTCGAGTTCAGCGCACCCGACCAGAGCGAGCTGTTCGAGGTCTATGAGGCCGGGCTGCGTGACGTGCTGAGCCAGCTGCGGTCGGTGTCGGACTCCGCGGCGATCTGGACCATGACGCCGGCCCGGTCGGCCAAGCTGTTCTGGGCTCGCCGGCTGGCGCACGAGACCGCCATCCACCGGGTCGACGTTGAGCTGGCGGCCGGCTTCGGCGTCGCGGACTTCGCGCCGGAGTTCGCGGTCGACGGCATCGAGGAGTTGCTCACCGGCCCGGCCGCGCGCTTTGACCGCGGTGGCCTGCCCGGAAACCAGATGATCTCGCTGACGCCGCTGGACTCCAACGCGTCCTGGACGCTGAGTGTCGGCCCGGACCTGCTGAGCTGCCAGCCGGCGGCCGTGGACGACGCCGACCTGAGCGTGTTCGGTCTGGCGAGTGATCTCTACCGGTGGGTGTGGAACCGGGCCGATGATGACGACGTGGCCCTGCGCGGTGACCTGACGCTGGCCGACCGGTGGCGGCAGGACTTCACCGTCCGGTCCACACGCGACTCGGCGCCGTAGCCCTCGCGGACGGGCCGCAGGCTGGGGCCGTCCTGCTCAGGCGGTCGGCCACCGGGTGAAGTTGCGATAGGACCGGCTCGGGGTCGGCCCTCGCTGGCCCTGGTAGCGCGAGCCGTAACGCTCGCTGCCGTAGGGATGCTCGGCCGGTGAGGACAACCGGAACACGCAGAGCTGGCCGATCTTCATGCCAGGCCACAGGGTGATCGGCAGGTTGGCCACGTTGGACAGCTCCAGGGTGATGTGCCCGGAGAACCCCGGGTCGATGAAGCCCGCGGTGGCATGGGTGATCAGTCCCAGCCTGCCGAGCGAGGACTTGCCCTCCAGGCGGCTGGCCAGGTCGTCGGGCAGGGTGACGATCTCGAGCGTCGAGCCGAGCACGAATTCGCCGGGATGCAGCACGAACGGCTCGTCGCCGGCCGGTTCCACCAGCGAGGTCAGCTCGTCCTGCTGCAGCGCGGGGTCGATGTGGGTGTACTGGGAGTTGTTGAAGACCCGGAAGTACCGGTCCAGCCGGACGTCGATCGAGGACGGCTGGACGAGTTCAGGGTCCCATGGCTGCAACCGCAGCCGGCCTGCCTTGATCTCGGCCCGGATGTCGCGATCGCTCAACAGCATGGCGCGGACAGTACCGAACCCGCTGTCGCGCTCGCGACGTCAGGCGTCAGCCCGGGCGCTTGGCGGTGTCGACGTTCGAGTTGGTCTCCAGCGAGGCCGCCACCCGGTCGGCGAGATCCTTACGCCCCGAGGCGTGCAGCCGGCGGACGTAGCTTTCGACCTCGGCCCGCTCCTGCTCGGTCAACGCCGGGCCGCTGGGGGGATCACCCACCGCTGTCTCCGGATTCACGGCCTCGTCGAAGTCGTCGACCGGGCCCACCGTCGCTTTGATGAACGCCTCCAGCGCTCGCCGCTGCGCGTAGCTGAGCCGGTTCGCCTCGACCGGCGGAATCCACGGTTCCTCGGCGCCGGTCGACAGGTTGGCCGCCGCCCGCAGCTCGACGACCGACACTCCGGGAAGCACCGCGGCGAACGCCTCGAGCACTGCCTCGGCCGGACTTCGCGGGTGACTTCCGGCCAGGTACCGGTAGACCGTCGCCCGGTCGAGCGTGCCGCTGAGCGCCTCCACCAACTGTGGCTTCTGCCAACCGGTCGGTAAGTGCTCGTTCAAGTACTCGGACAGCGTGCTCAATAGCGGCGGGTTCCTTCATCGTCTGCTGAATAGCAACGACAGCGTAGAGGGGACGCTTAACAAAGAACAGCTCTTGCTCGTACCGAGTTGTCCTGATTACTATCACGTCGCTGGTCGCTAGCGACTATAGACAGTATAGACGAACAATAGACGAACTGCCTAGTCCGGTTTGTCATTGTGCTGGCCAGGGCTTCCACGGATCAACGCATCGACTTCCGCGGTGCATCCGCGCGACGGATGTCACTTCTGAGCCATCTGCACGAGGGGGAAACATGACAAACGGATTGGTTTCAGCTTTTCGGTGTGGGCAGAGGTGAGAACCGATGCAGCTTCGTAGTCGCCAGACGCTGATCGACTTCCTGGACGCCGCGGGCCTGTCCGAGCGGCAACTCGCACGCGCCGCCGGCCTGGGTCACGCCACCGTGAACCACCTGTTCACCGGCCGGCGCACCACCTGCTCGCTCGGGACGGCCCGGGCGATCGAGCGGGTCTTCGACTGCGGGCCCGGTGTCCTGTTCGCGCCGGACACCGACGCCGATTGGATGCAACTGAGCCATTCGGCCTGACGGGTTGGGGCGGGTGACCGGCTGGACCGGAGAGTTCGGTTCGCTACCATGATGATGCGATTGCGGCGGTAGCGCACGCGGGTGTAGCTCAATGGCAGAGTTTCTGCTTCCCAAGCAGACGGCGCGGGTTCGATTCCCGTCACCCGCTCCGATCAGCCCGGATCTCACACCACCAGCACGCAGTCTCCGCACACCGGAGCCTGCGTGGGCGACAGCCGGTACACCAGGCAGCAGCTGCGGCGGCGGAAGCCCGTCGCGGCGCTGCCCTGGTGGGTGTCCTGCAACGGTGGCCGGCTCAGCAGCCTGCTCACGAGTTCCTCGGTGCGCCCGAGCAGGGCGGGCTCAGCGGCGTCGATCAGCGCCCGGGTGCCGTTGAGAGCCGAGGCTACGTTGCCCCAGAGCACCTGCGGCGACACCCCGAGCTTCGTGCTGCCCTCGATCAGCTCGCGTACCGGGCCGCCCAGCACCGTATCGGCCAGGGCGTCGGCCAGCGTCGCCAGGCTGGTGGCCGCGCTGCCCGCCGGCGGCACGGCGTCGGCGCGCAACGACAGACCTATCGCGCCGGTCCCCGGCCGCCAGCGCAGCAGGCCAGGTTCCACCGGCAGCAGCCGGCCGGTGAGCACCGCCACGCCCAGCGCCGGGCAGATCAACCGGGCAGCCAGGCCCAGCTGGGTCAACGAGACGGCGACTCGCGGCTCGACGTCGCCGGGTTGCAGTCCGCCGGCTTGGGCCAGGGCGGCACGCACCGCCGCGACCCGTGCCTCCAGCGCCCCCGGCTGGCGCAGCAGCTCCTCCAGCGGGCGCCACCCCGCCTGCGGCGCGGACCCTGCTGGATGCGCCTCCAGGGCGAAGAACGGCCCCAGCCTGGCGAGTTCGGCCAGCACAGCGCCGTGGGTCACCGCCGGCCGCCGGGCGTCGGAGTTCAGCGACGCGGGCGGGCGGTCATGCCCGGGCCTCGGCGTCGGTCCGGTTGGCCCCGACGGTGGCCGGGCTCAGCAGCCGGTCGGCCATCGGCGCGAACAGCAGCCCGATCGCCGTCCACAGCAGCAGTTGACCGGCGACCGAGTAGAGCCGGAAGTAGAACAGCACGTCGGCGGGGAAGCCGGGGTAGCGGATCGCGCCGCTGGCGTCGGTGAGCGGTAGCGGCGTCTCGTAGGCCGAGCCGGGCTGGCCGAAGGAGGGCAGCACCGCCATCACGATGCCGATCGCGAGGACGAACGCAGCGCCGGCCAGCAGGCTGGCGTTCCAGTTGCCGAAGCGGGCCCTCAGCCGCTGACCGAGCCAGACGGCCAGCGCCAGGAACACCACCGAGCACAGCACCATCAGCAGGTACATGCTGGTGCGCTGGGCGATGGAGTCTTCCAGGCCGACCGCGGGCGGGTTGGCGGGATAGCGCAGGAACGGCACCAGGTAGAGCCCGACAAAACCCGCGGCGGCGACCAGCAGCGCCAGCGGGCGGGGCCGCAGCCGGCCGACCCGGCCGAGGCAGACCGCGTAGACCAGCGCGAACAGCACGCCCATGCCGATACCGAAGGCGATCATGCCGACACCCATGCCGACGTTGGCCTGGATGGTGCGGGTGAACAGCTCGGAATGCTCGTGCGGCGCGGCGCTCTTGTCGAGCAGCTCCTGGGCGGCGTGGCGGCCGGCCTCGTAATCGATGGCCTTCTGAAGGTGCGGTTCGGCGAAGATCCGGCCGAACACGAACGTCAGCAGCCCGGCGATCGCGCCGCACAGGGCGCCGCGAGCGATGAGGTCCTTCTCCATGTCGAGTTGTCCGCGACCGAGGTGGTCAGTGGCAGGGGAACCCGAGCAGGTGGCGGCTGTCGTGCACGAACTCGTGGATGTAGCTGTTCTGGCCGAACACCGAGACCGCGCCCTGATCGACGCCGATCAGGAGGTACATCGCCAACGCCAGGAAGAAGGCGCCGACCAGCCACAGCGCGGCCACGGTGGCCGGTACGACGACCGGGGTGGCGGCGGTGGCGGTGGGCGAGGTGGAAGTGCTGCTCATGTGGTGCCTCCTTCAGGGATTCTGCGTCCCTTGTCGTTGGGGCGTCGCGATGGCGAAGCATCCTGACTCGCCGGCCACCCTTGGATGACCGACTCACAGTGGCGCGACCGTGCCGGGATCTCACCGGCTTCCGCACGCCATCACGCATCGCGGACGCTAACGTTCGAGTTGGTCCCGCGTCAACCGGACACGGTGCTGCCAGCCGATGTCACACCGGTGCCCCGGGTGCCCGGCTGACGGGCCGAGGCGCCTGGCTAGGAGTACCGGGCCGGCGGCGGCTGCCGGACGGCGGCGGCCTGCTGCAAGTCCAGCGCCAGCTGCTCCTTGCGCATCCGCAGGTCCACGTAGAGCAGCGAGTCGAGGCTGGCCTGGAACGGCGCGGTGAGGGCCACCACCAGCGCGGTGCCGACCGCGGAGATCAGCAGGTAGGCCCACGACAGCGAGCCCGCGCCGGTTCCCAGCAGGCTGGCCGGTTGGTCGCCGGTGACCGCACCGGCGATGGCGCCCACCACCGCGCTCACCACGCCGCCCAGCGCCAGGGTGATGCCGAAGCCGAGCGCCCGGATCCCCCAGACCCGCCAGAACGTGCCGCGAACCAGGTTCTGGGACCGCCGCAGCGCCTGCCCGATGCCGCGGTTCTCGATGATCAGCGCCGGCACCGCGACCGCCCAGATGCCCCACAGCCAGATTCCGGGGGCCAGGCACAGCACCAGGCCCACGGCCGACAGCACGCCCACCAGCAGCGACAGCAGGATCAAGCGCCAGATCCTGGAGCGCACCTTCGACCACACCAGCTCCAGGCCGGCCCGCCGGCCTACCACGTCCTCGGTCACCACCACCACGATCATCCCGGTCAGCACGGCGGCGAAGATGCTGCCTAGCAGCGACAACCCCAGGGTGTTGCCCAGCACCTTGGCGAGCTGGCCCCAGTACACCTGCGGATTGGCCGGGTCGCTCTGGTCGATCGCCCGGCCGCCCTCCAGGTTGGCATAGCGCTGGACGATCAGCGCGATCACCGCCTGGATCACCGCGGCGGCCGCCGACAGCCCGAGCACGATGCGGGCGTTGCGCCTGATCGCGTCCAGGGCGCCGGTGAGGATCTCGCCGACGTCCAGCGGGCGCAGCGGAATGCAGCCGGGCTTGGGAGCCATCGCGCGGTAGTACGGACTGACCGGCGGGATCCCGCCGTAAGGCGGTTGAACTCCACCGTAAGGCGGCTGAACCACGAAGTCTCACCTCGTTCGGCGGTAGGGCTACCGCGGGCAAAGCTGGCAGCCGCCATCCTGGCAGAGGCTCGAAGGTGACTGTGCCGGCCCTGGTGGAGCGACCGCGCGAGTCAGCTCTGCAGGGCGTTCTGCAGGACGAGCATGCCGAATCCCATGACCAGCACCACGAAGACCACGACGGACACGATCACGACCACGTCCAGAAAGCGATCGTTAGCCGCCGCGGCGGTGCCGGCGCGGTCGGCGCGGGCGAAGCGGCGCTGTTCCCGCGCCGAGGCGCCTGCCTGATCAGGCTCGGTGGCCGGTGCCTCGGCCGGGCTGACCGCCGCGCCCGCTTGGGGCGCGCGACGAGTTCGCCACGGGACAGCACTGAGTGTCACCATCCCAGGTTCGGCCCGCTGACCGCTGTACAGAAGCTCCGAGTTCGAACTGCAACCGAGGCGTAACCCGCCAGCGACCACGCTCCCGGCGTCAGCGACTGGGCTAGCGATGACTAGGACTGACTAGCGTTTTTCGAAGATGGCCTTAGCGATCCCTATACACCGATAGAGAACGCAAGCGCGCGCGGTGGCTCAGTCGATGTGCTGGGCGCGCAGGTAACGCCCGAAATGCGGCACTGTGAAGGCGATCTGGCCGCGGCCACCGGAGTAGATCAGCCCCTTCTTCAGCAGCGCGTCCCGGGCCGGGGACAGCGACTGCGGTTTGCGGCCGAGGTACTGGGCGACCGCCGCGGTCGGCACCGACTCGGGCTCGGCGGGCAGCGCGACGGCGCCCTGCTCGGCCGAGGCGGTGGCCGCCATGCCGTGCAGGTACTCCCGCTCGGCCGGCGTGGCCCGCTCCAACCGGGATCCGAAGAAGCCCACCGCCAACTCGGCCTCGGCTTCGGGCGCGGCGACCCGGACGTCGGCGGCGGTGATCGGCGAGGTCGGCGCGATGTCCCACACCGCCTTTCCGTAGGCCTGGATGAAGTACGGGTAGCCGGCGGTGATCTCATACATGGCGGCCAGGCCCTCGGCGGTGAAGTCCGCGCCCTCGTCGCGGGCCGGTGATCGCAGCGCCCGGTCGGCCGCGGCGCGGTCCAGCCGGTCGATGCGGGCATAGCGGAACAGCCGCTCGCTGTAGGACTTGCTCGCCGACAGCACCGCCGGCAGGTGCGGCAGGCCGGCGCCGACTACCACCAGCGGCAGCCCGTTCTGGCTCAGCTCGTGGCAGGCCGCGCACAGCGCGGAGACGTCGTCGGGGGCCAGGTCCTGCATCTCGTCGATGAAGATCGCGATACCCCGGCCGGCGTCAGCGGCCAGTCCCGCGACGTCGCCGAACAACTCGACGAGGTCGATCTCGATGTCACCGGAGTCCGCCCGGCCGGGCACGGCGACCGCCTCGATGCCGGGCTGCCAGCGCTCGCGCAGCTTGGCGCCGGGCGAGTCCTTCTGCGCGAAGGACCGCAGCACCCCCAGGACGTGCTCGGCGGCGCCCGGATGCGCCCCGCCGAGTTCGCGGATCGCCACGTGCAGGGCCGCGGCCAGCGGCCGGCGCAGCGACTGCTCCGGCCGGGCCTCGAGCTTTCCGGTGCCCCAGCCGGCCCGCACGGCGGCTGAGCGCAGGGCGTTGAGCAGGACGGTCTTGCCCACGCCACGCAGGCCGGTCAGCACGATGGAACGCTCCGCCCGGCCATTAGCTACCCGTTCCAGCACCACGTCGAAGGCGAGCAGTTCGGCGTCCCGGCCGGCCAGTTCGGGCGGCCGCTGCCCCGCGCCGGGGGCATAGGGATTGCGCACCGGATCCATGGCTTGGACCGTATCCGGTTCTCTAGCCCAGGCCTGAGATTGACCGATACTGCGTGATCGTGTCGCGTGGCCTGTCTCAACCGCGCCTACCTCACCCGGTCGATCTCAACCGAGCCCTATCTCATCCGGGCCGATCTAACCGGGCCTGGGCGGCAGATCGCTCTCGCTGGTGCTGGCCAGCAGCAGCTCGCCGATCTCACCCATCACCTTGAGCTGCTCGGGGCTGAGCCGGTCGATGAGGTACTTGCGGACCGCCTCGACGTGGCCGGGGGCGGCGGCTTCCACGGCGGCGAAGCCCTCGTCGGTGAGCTGGGCCAGCTGGCCGCGGCGGTCGGTCGGGCAGTTCAGCCGGCGCACCCAGCCGCGCTCCTCCAGCCGGGCGACCGCATGTGACAACCGGCTGCGCGAGGAGCGGGCGGCCTCGGCGAGCTCGCTCATCCGCAACGTCCGGTCCTCGGCTTCCGAGAGCGGGATCAGGACTTCGAAATAGGTGTGCGGCAGGTTGTTGTCGGCCTGCAGCTGCCGGTCCAGGACGTCGATCAGCGCGCGGAAGCCGTCCACGAAAGATCGCCAGGCGACCTGCTCGTCGGCGTTGAGCCAGCGTGTCGTTGTCATGTCCCTCATTCGGGCCCCGCTCGGCGCCGTCAGCGGGTTGCGCGGCGCCGGCTAGCTCTCACCATATCCATCCCGCGGCGCTCAGCGCCCGGCCTTCGGCCGACAGCGTGATTCCGGAAGCCCTTGCCGGCGGCGACTAGACTCAGCACCTTGGCGAGCAACGTCGCTCGCAGCACTGCCCGACACTGCCGTCCAGCCCCCGTCAACGCTCGTCAACGGCCCCCGCGAGAGGCCAGGCCCCTGCCGTGCGGCTCCCTGCCCGCTGCCGGCCAGGGGCGGTTCCCAAGAGGTGAGAAGTGCACGCCAGCCCCCTTCGCGTACTGCTGCTCGAGCAGATCCATCCCGAGGCCGCCGAGCGGCTGCAGTCGGCCGGCTTCGAGGTGACCAGCCTGGACCGGGCGCTGGACGAGGCCGAGCTGATCGAGGCCCTCGACGGGGTGCACCTGCTCGGCATCCGGTCCAAGACCCAGATCACCGACAAGGTGCTCAGCGCGGCCCCGGGCCTGCTGGCCATCGGCGCCTTCTGCATCGGCACCAACCAGATCGACCTGCTGTCGGCCACCGAGCACGGCGTGACAGTGTTCAACGCCCCGTTCTCCAACACCCGCAGCGTGGTCGAGCTGGCGATCGCCGAGCTGATCGCCCTGACCCGCCGGTTGACCGAGAAGAACGAGCTGATGCATGCCGGCGTCTGGGACAAGTCCGCCGACGGCGCGCACGAGGTCCGCGGCCGCACCCTGGGCATCATCGGCTACGGCAACATCGGCACCCAGCTGTCCGTGCTGGCCGAGAACCTGGGCATGCGGGTGCTGTTCTATGACACCGCCGACCGGCTCGCGCTGGGCAACGCCCACCGCAGCAACAGCCTCAAGGAGCTGCTGCACGACTCCGACGTCGTCACCCTGCACGTCGACGGGCGGCCGGAGAACAAGCACATCTTCGGCGCGGCGGAGTTCGCCGCCATGCGCGAGGGCAGCCTCTTTCTCAACCTGTCCCGTGGCTTCGTAGTCGACTACGCGGCCCTGCGCAAGGCCATCGAGAGCGGCCACATCGCAGGTGCGGCGGTGGACGTCTTCCCGGTCGAGCCCAAGGGCCGCGGCGATGAGTTCGTCTCCGAGCTGCGCGGGCTGCCGAACGTGATCCTGACGCCGCACATCGGCGGCTCCACCGAAGAGGCCCAGCAGGACATCGGCCAGTTCGTCGCCATGAAGTTCCTGGACCTGGTCACCGAGGGCTCCACCGCGCTGTCGGTGAACCTGCCCGGCCTGGGACTGCCCCGCCGCCAGGGCACCCTGCGGCTGGTGCACCTGCACCGCAACGTGCCGGGTGTGCTGGCGCGGGTCAACGGCATCCTGGCCGAGCACGAGGTGAACATCGAGGCCCAGCTGCTGGGCACCCGCGGCGACGTCGGCTACCTGGTCACCGACAGCGCCAGCGGCACCACCCAGGCCATCGTGAACCAGATCCGGGCGATGCCCGAGACGATCAGGCTCCGCGTCCTGGTGTGAGCAGAGGGCCCGTACCTGGCACCGCCGAGCACGTGGTGACCTGACAAAAGCAGAGGCCCCGCCGAAGCGGGGCCTCCCCTCCAGCCGCACGAGGCAACTGGGGAATGGGTGAGCTAGTCGTCAGTGCCAGCGTGCTTGGGGCGCCAAGCTATACCGAACGGCTCAACGCTTTGCGATGTAAGACGAAATTGAGTACCACTGCTGACCACTAGTGATCGGGCAGTTGACGACCGACGTATAGCCCGCCCCGACCCAGGCACCGTAATAAGTACCCCGCGAGCCTTGGGGAGACTCGCAGGTCGTAACGATCCGGAACTGCCCGCTGCCGCTGCTACACGAGGCCGAGGCCGAATACGTGTAGTCCGCGATAGAGCAGCCGGTCGGCAACGCCGCCGCGGGTGCGGCGCCAGCCATGGCGACGATGCCGCCGGCGACAAGACCCGCCGCGCTGACTGCCACTCGAACACGATTGTTAGCCATCTACAAATCACTCGATTCTGCTCCGAGGGAACCACTTTGCCCTGAGAAAATAACAGACATCTAGCGGGGCGGTCGGTGTTTTCATGATTCCGCGCGCGTTTGTTGACCCGGTTATCTGACTCCCCATCGACGAGCGCTCGAAGTCCGCGAGCGATCACGACGCGATCACCGTGGGCGGCGCCCCGGCCACCGCTGCTACAGCTGCGGCGCGACCCTCACAGCTGCGGAGCGACCTCGGCGGCGATGAGCTCGAGCTGGTCAAGGTCGCTCAGGTCCATCAGCTGCAGGTAGGCCCGGCTGGCGCCGACGCCGGCGAACCCGCCGAGCTTGTCGACCACCTCACCGGGGCTGCCGGCCAGCCCGTTGGCGCGCAGCTCGTCCAGCTCACGCCCCAGCACGTGGGCCCGCTGCCGCAGCTCGGCGTCGGTGCGGCCCACGCAGATGACCTGGGCCACCGAGTAGGCCATCGAGTCGGCAGCACGGCCGGCCGCGGCCACAGCCGTCCGGACCCGGTCGAAGACCTGCTCGCTCTCGGCGACCGGCTGGAAGGCGCTGTTGTACTCATCGGCGTGGGCGGCGGCCAGCGCCGCCGACCGCTTCCGCGCCGCCCCGCCGAGAATGATCGGCAGCCGGGGGTGCTGCACCGGCTTGGGCAGTGCCGGCGAGTCCTGCACCTGGTAGTGCTTGCCGGCGAAGTCAAACCGCTGCCCGACCGGTGTCTGCCAGAGGCCGTCGATGATGGCCAACTGCTCGGCGAAGACGTCGTAGCGGGTCTCGACGTCGCCGAAGGCGATGCCGTAGGCGCGGTGCTCGGCCTCGAACCAGCCGGCGCCGAAGCCCAGCTCCACCCGGCCGCCGCTCATCTGATCGATCTGGGCGACGGTGATGGCCAGCGGTCCGGGCTGGCGAAAGGTGGCCGGACTGACCAGGGTGCCCAGCCGCAGCCGGCTGGTCTCGCGAGCCAGGCCGGCCAGTGTCGTCCAGGCGTCGGTCGGTCCGGGCAGGCCGGACCCCTCGCCCATCCGCAGGTAATGGTCGGAGCGGAAGAAGCCGTCGAATCCCAGCGACTCGGCAGCCTGGGCCACCTGCAGCAGGTCATCGTAGGTGCCGCCTTGCTGGGGTTCGGTGAACACGCAGAGTCGCATGTGATCGAGGCTAGCGCCGCTCTGCCCGGGGAAGTCATCCCGCCCCCAGCCGCATGGCAAGCCGGAGCAAGCGGCTGGTGGCATCAACGGCGAAACTGGCAGATCGGGCGAGTATCAGCGTTCGACCGCGAATCACTTGCGACACCTACTCGCCAGTAATACTCTTGACGCTACTGACCAGTAACAAGGAGAACCACCGCGATGGGCCACTACAAGAGCAATCTGCGCGACATCGAGTTCAACCTCTTCGAGGTGCTCGGAACCGGCGACCGGCTGGGCGTCGGGCCGTTCGACGAGCTTGACGCAGACACCGCCCGCGGCATCCTCCACGAGGTCCGGACCCTGGCCGAGGGGCCGCTGGCCGAGTCCTACATCGACTCCGACCGCAATCCGCCGGTGTTCGACCCGGCGACCAACTCGGTGAAGATGCCCGAGTCGTTCAAGAAGTCCTACGCCATCTGGCAGGACGCCGAATGGTGGCGGCTGGAGACCCTGCCCTCGCTGGGCGGCACCCTGGCTCCCCGGTCACTGGTCTGGTCGATCGCCGAACTGGTGCTGGGCGCCAACCCGGCCATCTGGATGTTCAACTGCGGCCCGGCCTTCGCCAACATCATCGACCAGGTCGGCACCCCCGAGCAGCGCAAGATCGGCCAGCTGATCATCGACAAGCGCTGGGGCGCGACCATGGTGCTGACTGAGCCGGACGCCGGCTCCGACGTCGGCGCGGGCCGCTCCAAGGCCATCCGGCAGGACGACGGCAGCTGGCACATCGAGGGCGTCAAGCGCTTCATCACCTCGGCCGAGCACGACATGGCCGACAACATCATTCACTACGTGCTGGCCCGCCCGGAGGGCGCCGGACCCGGCACCAAGGGCCTGTCGCTGTTCATCGTGCCGAAGTACGACTTCGACTGGGACACCGGCGAGCTGGGCGCCCGAAACGGGGCGGTGGTCACCAACGTCGAGCACAAGATGGGGCTGAAGGTCTCCACCACCTGCGAGGTCACCTTCGGTGAGCGGACGCCGGCCAAGGGCTGGCTGCTCGGCGAGGTGCACGACGGCATCGCCCAGATGTTCAAGGTGATCGAGCACGCCCGGATGATGGTGGGCACCAAGGCCTACTCCGAGCTGTCGGCCGGCTACCTGGCCGCCCTGGACTACGCCAAGACCCGGGTCCAGTCCGCGGACCTGACCCGGGCCACCGACAAGACCGCCCCGCGGGTCACGATCATCCACCACCCGGACGTGCGCCGGCAGCTGATGCTGCAGAAGGCCTACGCCGAGGGGCTGCGGGCGCTCGCGCTCTACACGGCCAGCGTCCAGGAGCGGATCCAGGTCGCCGAGTACCAGGCCGGCGCCTCACGCGATCAGGTGCCCGCCGGCGGGTTGGCCGACGGGACCGGCGGCCGGCCGGAGCGCTCGGGCCGCCAGGAGGACAGCACCGACGAGCGGCTCAACGACCTGTTGCTGCCGATCGTCAAGGGTGTCGGCTCGGAGCGTTCGTACGAGCAGCTGGGCCAGGCGCTGCAGGTGTTCGGCGGTTCGGGTTACCTGCAGGACTACCCGCTCGAGCAGTACATCCGGGACAACAAGATCGACTCGCTGTACGAGGGCACCACCGCGATCCAGGGTCAGGACTTCTTCTTCCGCAAGATCGTGCGTGACAAGGGCGTCGGCCTGAGCGCGCTGTCGGCCGAGATCCAGGCGCTGCTGGAGTCGATCGCCGAGGAGGGCCGGCTCAAGGTCGAGCGCGAGGCCGTCGGCCGGGCGCTGACCGAGGTGGGCACGATGGTCGCGGCGATGATCGCTCAACTGACCTCGGCCCAGGACGACATCCGCAACCTCTACAAGGTCGGGCAGAACACCACCCGGCTGCTGATGTCCTGCGGTGACCTGGCGATCGGCTGGCTGCTGCTGCGGCAGGCCACCGTCGCCCTGGCCAAGCTGGACGGCAGCGACACCTCGGGCGCCTTGAGCGCCTCGGACAAGTCCTTCTACGAGGGCAAGCTGGCAGTCGCCCGGTTCTTCGCCACCACCGTGCTGCCTGAGCTGGTGGCACGGCGCAAGGTGGTCGAGGCCACCGACAACGCGATCATGGACCTTGCCGAGGACGCCTTCTAACCTGGCTCCGAAGCTGCTCGACGAGCTGTCAACAGGGGTGAACCGGTTGGTTAGGGTGGGCGGATGACGGTCGGCGCGGCGAACTGGATCCCCCTGCAGGGCGCTGTCAACGCCCGCGACGTCGGGGGCCTGCCCACTGCCGAGGGTGGCGCGATCCGGGCCGGGGTGCTGATCCGCTCGGCCAGCCTGGGGCACCTCACCGACGCCGACGTCAGCCATCTGGTCGGTGACCTCGGGGTGCGCCGGGTGGTGGACCTGCGTACCGACGTCGAGGTCGACCGGGACGGGCCCGGCGCGCTGCACGCCCAGCCTGACGTGGTGGTGCACCACCTGTCGCTCTATCCCGACACCACCGGCTCAATCGACCATGCCGAGCTGCCCGCCGGCCCGCGGGCCGAGCCACCGAATCCGGCACTGCCCTGGCAGGGCGAGCGGTTCGCCACCGAGCACAGCCCGGTGGTCGCTGCCTACCTGCGCTACCTGGAGCAGCGGCCGGACTCGATCCTGGCGGCGCTGCGCGCGATCGCCGAGCCGGACGGCGCCACCCTGGTGCACTGCGCCGCGGGCAAGGACCGCACCGGGGTCGTGGTGGCGCTGGCCCTCACCGTCGCCGGGGTCACCCGCGAGGTGATCGCCGCCGACTACGCCCACACCCAGTCCCAGATCGCGGCGATCGTCGACCACCTGGCGCGCAGCGATCTCTACGGCTTCGAGGTCGGGCAGCCGGACAAGATCCCGCCGGCCTCGGCCGCGGTGATGATGGCGGTGCTCGAGGCGATCGACACCGACCTCGGCGGGGTGCTGGCCTGGCTGGCCCGGCACGGCTGGACCGACGCCGAGACCCAGCGGCTGCGGGCCAAGCTGCTCGACGGCGACCACTGACGGTCATCGCCGCCGACGGACCCGTATCAGTTTTGATCGCCTGGGCGACCGAAGTCGATACGCATCGCCCAGGAGCCCGCTAGGCGCGGTGCTCAGCCGGCGCGATGCTCAGCCTCCGCCCAGCGGAACATCGCCGGCCGGGCACCCGACAGCCGGGGCCCCGTCAGCCGAGCAGCGTCAGCTCCAGCGCCGAGCTGCCGTCCTGGCTGAGCCGGATCGGCACTCCCCAGTCCTGCCTGGCCAGGTGGCAGGCCGGATGCTCGGTGGCCGGGTCGGAGTCACACGAGGCGGCCTGCGCGGTGACGTGCAGGACGCCCTCGCGACCGGGTGGGCCGGCCAGCACCAGGGTCCGGGCCAGCTCGGCCGCCGAGCCGGCGCCGGAGACCAGCAGATCGGGCGGTGAGGAGCTGACCGTCAGCTGCGTCGAGGGCCCGTACCGCTCGTCCAGCTTGCGGCCGGGCGGCGGCGTGAAACCCACTGTCAGCTCGACCTTTCCGGCCGCCAGCTCGGTGACGGGGCGGCGGGTCTGCAGCGCGGCGCCGAGCACCTGGCCCAGCCGGCCGGCGGTGATCGGGCGGACCAGCTGGTGGGCGCCGGACTCCACCACCACCAGCTCGCCGTCCACCAGCACCAGCCCGGACGGCTCGGCCAGCTCTGCTGCCAGCGTGCTGACCTCACCGGTGGCCGGGTCATAGCGGCGGATCGCGCCGTTGTAGGTGTCGGCGATCGCGATCGAGCCGTCGTCCAGGACGGCCAGCCCCAGCGGGTGCTGCAACCGCGCCTGACTCGCCGGGCCGTCGCGGTGGCCGAAGTCGAACAGGCCCTCGCCGACGGCGGTGTGCAGCTGGCCGGCGGTGTCGAGGTAGCGCAGCGCCGAGTTCTCCGAGTCGGCGAACCAGACCCGGTCCCCCTGCACGGCCAGCCCGGACGGCTGGGCCAGCCAGCCGTCGGTCGCCGGGCCGTCCTTCAATCCCTCGACAGTGGTTCCGGCCAGGATGCTGACCGCTCCGGTGCTGGGCTGCCAGCCCAGCAGCAGGTGCACGCCGGCCGCGGCAATCACCACCTGCCCGATCGCCGGCCACCAGGCCACGTCCCAGGGTGAGAGCACCGGCGGCACCGGGCCGGTCACGGTGGCGGTCCCGGCCAGGCCGGCGACCAGGTCCACGGTGTGCGTGATGGCGGCGTCGGCCGACCGGACACCGCGCAGCTGGTGGTTGGCGGTGTCGGCCACCACGATGTCGAAGCCCACCGCCGCGGCCAGCTCGGCAGGCAGTTCGGTGAGCCCGTTCGGCTCGGCCAGCCGCTGGCCGTCCCGGCCGCGCTCGCCGGAGCCGATCCGGCGCCGGACGGTGACGCCGTCCAGCTCGGTCTCGACCAGCTGGTGGTGCCCGCTGTCAGCGATCAGCAACGCCTCACCCAGCCGGATCGCCTTGGCCGGGAACCGCAGCTCGCCGCCGCTGGGCTCGGGCGGCCGGTAGGGATTGTCGCCGCGGCGCAATGAGCCGGTCGCGTCGTAGCGCTCGATCAGGTCCTCGATGATCAGGGCGAGCCCGCTTGACTGCCCCTCACCGGCCGCCTGGGCGACCACGTAGCCGCCCGGGTCGATCAGCACCAGCGTCGGCCAGGCCCGCACGGCGTACTGCTGCCACAGGTGCAGCTCGGGATCGTTGAACACCGGATGCGTGACCGCGTAGCGCTCGGTCGCCGCGGCCACCGCCGTGTCGGACTTCTCGTGCTCGAACTTGGGTGAGTGCACGCCGATGATGACCAGCTCGTCGCCGAAGTCACGCTCCAGGGCGTGCAACTCCTCGATCACGTGCAGGCAGTTGGCGCAGCAGAACGTCCAGAAGTCCAGCAGCACGATCTTGCCCCGCAGCTCCCGCAGGCTCAGCGGGGCGGCCACGTTGAACCAGCTGCCCGAGGGGAATTCCGGCGCCCGTACCCGCGCCTGCTTCGCCGTTGTCACGCCGTTCAGTCTGCCGCGCGGCTCTGTCGAACCACAGTCGGGCCCGCATGACACGCTGTGCGGATGGGATCAACGAACGGCCAGATCGGCGTCGTCTCGTTGCTGGCCCGCTACCCGGTGAAGTCGATGCGCGGTGAGCAGCTCGCCGTGGCACAGATCGATGAGCAGGGCATCGTCGGGGACCGGCAGTGGGCGGTTTTCACTCCGGACGGTGGCGTCGGAAGCGGCAAGTCGAGCCGGCGGTTCCGGCGGGTCGAGGGGCTGCTGGACTACCGGGCCACCCTGGACGGGCTGGCCGGGCCGGCGCCGCTGATCGAGTCGCCGGCAGGGCTTCGGTTCTCCGCTGACGAGCCGCAGGCTTCGGAGCTGCTCAGCGCCGCGCTGCGCAGGCCGCTGCGGCTGGGCCAGGAGCCTGGCGTGCGCCACCACGACGAGTCGGGGCTGCACCTGGTCACCACCGCGGCGCTGCGCGGGCTGTCCGAGCTGCTCGGCGAGACTGTCGAGGTGGCCCGGTTTCGCCCCAACCTGGTCGTGGAGACGCCGGATGACGGTTTCGTCGAGGACGACTGGGCCGGTCGTGAGCTGCGTCTCGGCGCCGACGTGGTGGTGCGGCTCGGCACCGGCATGCCGCGCTGCGTGATGGTGGACCTGCCCCAGGGCGAGCTCGGCGCCGACGGCCGGATCCTGAAGCTGCTAGGACGGGAACGCCAGCTGCTGTTCGGGCTCAAGGTCGAGGTGCTGCACGGCGGGACGGTGCGCCAGGGCGACGCCGCCGTGCTGGGCTGACGTCGCGGTGCCGGGCTGACGTCGCGGTGCCGGGCTGACGTCGCCGTGCCGGGCTGACGCCGCCGTGCTGGGCTGACGCGACGGCGAAGGCCCGTCGCCATCCTGGTCAAGGATGGCCGACGGGCCTCTGGTGTCATACTGCCGGCCGCGGGGTTAGCGGCCTGGGCGCGGTCAGACGTTGTAGGACTGCTGCCCGTGGTAGTTCTGGTGGGCTGCCATCGCCAGCAGTTCATTGCGCATGGTCGGTGACGCGTTGACCAGCGCACGCGAGTACTGCCGGTATGCCCGCCGAGCGCGCAGCTTCCGCTTGATGTCCATTTCGAGCTCCCTACTGCCTTGCGGCCTGATGAGTGACGTCGCTGTCGTTCATCGGGGCTGGCTGGGCGGGCGATCGTACGTCGGGCTTCGTTCGTCCAGCTGGGTCTTACTGCCTCGATCTGTTAGTCATCTTATCAGATCTCCCTAACAGATCCAACCTGATGCCTACGTTCTACCTAACGCTATCCGCTGCCAGATATTCCTTGGCCAGCACTGGCCAGCGGCCGGACGGACCATCGGGCCGCCAGCCTGGCTAGGCTTGCCCGCATGTCGATCTCAGATGTGCGGATAGCCCCGCTGACAACCTCGCCGACCGAGCAGGGCAACCCGGACTCCGCTGACGCGCCCGCCAACCTCGCGCCGCGGCCGGGGGTGGCCACCCTGGTGGTCAACGTCGCCTCACGGTGTGGCCTCACCCCGCAGTACGAGGGGCTGGAGCGGTTGCAGCGCCAGTACGGCGAGCGCGGCTTCACCGTCCTCGGGGTGCCCTGCAACCAGTTCGCCGGCCAGGAACCGGGCAGTAGTGAGCAGATCGCAGAGTTCTGCTCGACCACCTACGGGGTCAGCTTCCCGCTGACGGAGAAGGTCAAGGTCAACGGCGCCGACCGGCATCCGCTGTACACCGAACTCGTCGGCGTGCCCGACGCCCAGGGCTACACCGGTGACATCCGGTGGAACTTCGAGAAGTTCCTGATCAGCCCGGACGGCCAGGTGGTGGCCAGGTTCGCCCCGACCACCACGCCGGAGTCCGACGACGTGGTCAAAGCCATCGAGGCCACCCTGCCGAGCTGACGGCGGCCCGGCCGCTGAGTCGGCCTCGCCGCTGAGCAGGGCCGCAAGAGCAGGCCGCTGAACAGCGCCGCAAGAGCAGCGCCGCTAGAGCAGCGCCAGCCCCGGGTCGCGCAGCACCGCCGCGACGTCGGCGAGGAACTGCGAACCCTGCTGGCCGTCCACCGAGCGGTGGTCGAAGGACACCGCGAGCTGGGTCACCCAGCGCGGCTCGATGCGCTCGTCGTCGCCGCTGCCCACCACCCACGGCTGCCGGCGGATCGCGCCGAAGGCCAGGATCGCGGCCTCGCCCGGGTTCAGGATCGGCGTGCCGGTGTCGACGCCGAACACCCCGACGTTGGTGATGGTGAAGGTGCCGCCGCTCATGTCGGCCGGCGTGGTCCTGCCGGCCCGGGCGGTGTCGGTGAGCGTGCCCATGGCCTCGGCCAGCTCCAGCAACGACATCGACTCGGCGTTCTTGATGTTGGGCACGATCAGGCCCCGGTCGGTAGCCGCCGCGATGCCCAGGTTGACGTAGTGCTTGACCACGATCTCGCCGGCCGCCTCGTCCCAGGTGGAGTTGATGATCGGGGTGCGCTTGGCGGCCCACAGCACCGCGCGGGCGACGAACAGCAGCGGCGAGACCTTGACGCCGGCGAACTCGGGCCGGGCGCCGATCCGCTTGCGCAGCTCCATCATCTCGCTGACGTCGACGGTGATGAACTCGGTGACGTGCGGCGCGGTGAAGGCCGAGGCCACCATCGCCGCGGCGGTGTGCTTGCGCACGCCCTTGATCGCGATCCGGGTCTCGGCCTCGCGGGCCGGCACGGCGGTGGCTGCGACCGGGGTGTTGACGGCCTGCTCGACGTCGGCGCGCGAGATGGTGCCGTTCGGCCCGGTCGCCACCACGGCGCCGAGGTCGACGCCCAGGGTCTTGGCGAGCTTGCGGACCGGCGGCTTGGCCAGCACCGCACGGTGCGGGCTCACCACCGCGGTGGCCACGGCCGGGCCGGGAACCACGTTGAACGCCTCGTGGGCGGTGGGCGCCGGCGTCCCCGAGGAGGGGTGCGCGCGCTTGCGCCGCCGGCCGCGCTCACCGGAGACGCCGTAGCCGACCAGCACGGCCTCCCGCTGGCCACCGGCTTCGGCAGCGCCCGTCGGCGTGCCGTTGACCCCGCCGTCCGGTGGTGGCGTCGGGATCATGTCCTCAGCGCCTCCGCCGACCGGGGTCTCGGGGATGTCCGGGGTCTCGGCGGCGGACGACGGCGGACGGCTGCCGGCCGGCTCACCGGTCAGCTCCCCGCTGCCCACCCTGAGGGTGATGATCGGCTGGCCGACGTCGACGGTGACGCCCTCCTCGAAGTGGATCTCGTGGACCACCCCGGCATAGGGCGAGGGCAGTTCCACCGCGGCCTTGGCGGTCTCCACCTCGACCAGCACCTGGTTGACGACAACCGGATCACCGACCTTGACGTCCCAGCGCAGGATGTCGGCCTCGGTCAACCCTTCACCCACGTCGGGAAGTTTGAATTGCTTCAGCTCAGCCACGATTGCGGTTCTCCTACAGATCAACTCAGTGAGCGGGCAGTGGTAGGTCCGGCCCAGCGGGTCAGGCCCACCGGGGTCAGGCCAGGTGAGCCTAGAAGGCCAGGGCGCGGTCCACGGCGTCGAGGATCCGGTCGACGTCGGGCAGCCATTCCTCCTCGATCCGGCTGGCCGGGTACGGGGTGTCGAAGCCGCCGACCCGCAGGATCGGGGCCTCGAGTGAGTAGAAGGCCCGCTCCTGCACCCGGGCCGCGATCTCAGCGCCCATCCCCAGCGTCACCGAGGCCTCGTGCACGATCACCAGCCGGCCGGTCTTCTGGACCGACTGGACGACGGTGTCGGTGTCCAGCGGCGAGAGCGAGCGCAGGTCGATCACCTCGAGCTCGGAACCGTCCTCGGCTGCGGCACGAGCGGCGTCCAGCGCGGTGGCGATCATCGGGCCGTAGGCGACCAGCGTGGCGTCGCGGCCGGGCCGGATCACGTGCGCCTTGTCCAGAGCGGCCGGCGTGGCCTCGGTGTCGACGTCGCCCTTGGCCCAGTACCGGCGCTTGGGCTCGAAGAAGATCACCGGGTCATCGCACTCGATGGACTGGCGCAGCATCCAGTAGGCGTCGGAGGGGTTGGAGCAGGTGACCACCTTCAACCCGGCGGTGTGGGCGAAGTAGGCCTCCGGCGACTCGGAGTGGTGCTCGACCGCGCCGATGCCGCCGCCGTAGGGGATCCGGATGGTGACCGGCATCTTGACCATGCCGAGGGACCGGTTGTGGAACTTGGCCAGCTGGGACACGATCTGGTCGAAGGCCGGATAGACGAAGCCGTCGAACTGGATCTCACAGACCGGCCGGTAGCCCCGCATCGCCAGCCCGACCGCCGAGCCGATGATGCCGGACTCGCCCAGCGGCGCGTCGATGACCCGATCCTCGCCGAAGTCCTTCTGCAGGCCGTCGGTGATCCGGAAGACGCCGCCGAGCTTGCCGACGTCCAGACCCATCACCAGCACCTTGGGGTCGGCTTCCATCCGGTTGCGCAGCGCGGCGTTCAGCGCGGCGGCCATGCTCATGGTGCTCATCAGTGACCAGCCCCCTCGAAGGAGTTGAGGTAGTCGGCATAGTTGACCTGCTGCTCTGCCAGGTCCTGGGTCTTCTCGACGAAGACATAGTCGAACGGGGACAGCGGGCTGGGGTCCTCCAGCGTGCGGCACGCCTGCCGGGTGCGCACGGCCAGCGCCTCGGACTCCGCGTCCAGCGCGTCGAAGAAGTCCTGCCCGACGCCCGCCTCGCGCACCAGGTAGGCGCGCACCCGCTCGATGGGATCGCGCAGCCGCCAGGTCTCCAGCTCGTCGGTGAGCCGGTAGCGGGTCGGATCGTCGGAGGTGGTGTGCGCGCCCATCCGGTAGGTGTAGGCCTCGATCAGCGTGGGGCCCTGGCCCGAGCGTGCCTCGTCCAGCGCCATCCGGCTGACCGCCAGGCAGGCCAGCACGTCGTTGCCGTCCACCCGGATGCCCGGGAAGCCGAAACCGGACGCGCGCTGGTACAGCGGCACCCGGCTCTGCCGCTCGACGGACTCCGAGATCGCCCACTGGTTGTTCTGGCAGTAGAACACCACCGGCAGGTTCGCCGCGGCAGCCCAGATGAAGGCCTCGTTCACGTCGCCCTGGCTGGAGGCGCCGTCACCGAAGAAGGCCAGCACGGCGGTGTCGCGGTCGGGCTCGCCGGAGCCGACCGCGCCGTCGCGGACCACGCCCATCGCGTAGCCGACCGCGTGCAGGGTCTGGGCGCCCAGCACGATCGTGTACAGGTTGAAGTTGTTGTCGTTGGGGTTCCAGCCGCCGTGGTTGACGCCGCGGAACATCTCCAGCAGGGCCACCGGGTCGACGTCGCGGCACCAGGCCACCCCGTGCTCGCGGTAGGTCGGAAATGCCATGTCCTGGGTGCGCAGCGCCCGTCCGACGCCCACCTGGGCGGCTTCCTGGCCGAGGCAGGACGCCCACAGCCCCAGCTCACCCTGGCGCTGCAGCGCGGTGGCCTCGGCGTCGAAGCGGCGGACCAGCACCAGATCGCGGTACAGCGCGGTGATCTCGTCATCGGTGATCGAGAGCGGGAAGTCCGGATGCGACACCCGGACGCCTTCGGGAGTCAGGAGCTGGACCAGATCCGGCTCCGGGGGGACATGTCCGTGCAGCGACATCAGGTCTCCTCGCGTCTCGAGCACCGGCCACGGGATCACCGGGGGTGCCGTCTGCTTGCTTGGTCCAGCTGGGGTGCCGGCCAGACCAACGATGTGTAATTGCTGGCGAGTCTGGCCCCGGGCAAGCTCAGCGGTGGCGAGCACCCCGTGGCGACTGCGTGTGCCCCTCATAGTCGCATGAACTGCCCGGCCCCTGTGGGCAACTGGGACTACTCAGCGGTAACCCATGGGGCAAGCACTCATCGGTACGGGTCCGCGCCAGCGGGCAGAGTAGGGCCAGCAGAAACCTTTCAAGGCTGCCGGTACTCCACTAGCGTCTGTGCCGGGGCCAGCCAGCGACCAACCAGGAGGCCAGATGCTCATCGCGGATATCTTGCGGCGCAAGGGTTCGAACGTCGTCACCATCTCCTCCAACGCGACCGTGTCAGAACTGGTGGCCAGCCTGACCGAGCACAAGATCGGCGCGCTGATCGTGGTCGAGGACGGCCAGCCGGTCGGCATCGCCTCCGAGCGCGACGTGGTGCGCCGGCTGCACCGGACCGGACCCCAGGTGCTGGAGCTGCCGGTCTCGGAGCTGATGAGTGCCCCGCTGGTCAGCTGCGGCCCCCAGGAGAAGCTGGACGACGTCGCCGCGGCGATGACCGATCGGCGGATCCGGCACATGCCGGTGCTGGCCGAGGACGAGCTGGCCGGCATCGTCACCATCGGGGACGTGGTGGCGGCCAGGATCGCCGAACTGGAGCAGACCCGCGGCCAGCTCGAGAGCTACATCACCCGGGGCTGACCGGCCAGTTCGGCCGGCAAAGGCTCGGTGTGCACCACGGCCAGCCGGGACACCGCCCTGGTCCAGCAGACATAGAGCCGGCGCAGCCCGGCCAGCCGGCTCGGCTCGGCGGCCACGATCTCGGCCGGCTCCAGCAGCACCACCGAGTCGAACTCCAGGCCCTTGGCCGCCGTCGCCGGCACCACCGTGACCCGGCCGGCAGCCTCGGATTCCAACCCGGCGGCGGTGATCCCGGCCGCGGCCAGCTCGCTCAGCACCCCGGGCACCCGGGCGTCGGGCACGATCACCGCGATCGACCCCTCGGCGGCCAGGCAACGCCGCACCGCACCGGTCAGGTCCGCGGTGTAGCTCAACGCCTGCTCGCCGGTCCGCACCGAGGACGCGGGCGGAACGTCGGCCGCGATGTGCGGCAACAACCGGTTGGCGACTTCGAGCACCTCGGCCGGCACCCGGTAGCCGATCGTCAGCGGCCTGATCTGGGCCCCCGGGTGGCCGAGGTGGGCCAGCGCCAGCGGCCAGGAGCCGGCCGCCCAGGGCGTGGTGGTCTGGGCCTGGTCACCCAGCACGGTCAGCGAGCCGAGCGGGCACCGGCGAGCCACCGCGCGGCACTGCATCGGCGACAGGTCCTGGGCCTCGTCGACCACGACATGGACGAAGCCGTCGACGCCGGTGATCAGCCCGGCCAGCTCGTCGAGCAGCACCAGGTCCGCCGGTGAGAACCTCGCGTACCTGGTCGCCCTGGCCTGCTTCGCGCCCGGCCTGGCGGGCTGCGGAACTGCCTGCCCAGCGGAGCCCGGTTGCCGCGTCCAGCTGAGCAGGTCGAGCTCCTCGGCGCTCAGCCGGTCACCGGCGCAGCGGCGAGCGAACTCCGGCTCGGTGTAGAGCCTGACCAGCACGGCGCGCGGGTCCAGCGCCGGCCAGACCGCGTCCAGGAACTCGCGTACCTGAGGGCTGCGGGCCACCTTGGCGGTCTCGGCGTCCGACGGGGCGCCGCCGGCGTCCTCGCGCTGGCGCCGGACGTCCTGGGCCAGCAGTTGCCGCAGCCGCTCGCGGGCGCTGTCCCAGCGCAGCTCGCCGGCGGCCATGCTGCGGCGGGCGTCATCGACATAGCGGCGCAACCGCTCCACCGGAATCCGGTACCGGCGGGTGCCGACGATCGGCACCAGGTCCTCGGTCGGCTTGGCGATGAAGCTGAACACCGCCCGCCGCAGCAGCTCGGCCATCCGGGCGTCGCCCTTGAGGATCGCCACCAGCACCGGGTCAGCGGCGGCGGCCGGCAGGCTCGACACCAGCTGGTCGACGGTGCTCTGCTGGATGCCGTTCTCGCCCAGGGCCGGCAGCACCTGGGCGATGTAGCGCAGGAACGCCGAGTTCGGCCCGACCACCAGCACCCCGGACCGGCGCAGCCGCTCGGGATAGCTGTAGAGCAGGTAGGCCGCCCGGTGCAGCCCGACCGCGGTCTTGCCGGTGCCGGGCGCGCCCTGGATGCACAGCGAGGTGTCCAGGTCAGCCCGCACCAGCTCGTCCTGGTCGGGCTGGATGGTGGCCACGATGTCGCGCATCGGGCCGACCCGGGGCCGCTCGATCTCATCGCGCAGCAGGTCCGAGGCCAGCCCCAGCTCCTCGCCGGCGTCCAGGTGCTCGTCCTCGAACGAAGTCAACCGGCCGTCGGCGAAGCCGAACCGCCGCCGCAACCGGACACCCTGCCGGTCAGCGGTGCTGGCCCGGTAGAACGGCCGGGCGATCGGGGCCCGCCAGTCGATCACCATCGGGTCGCCGGAGCTGTCGCGGATGTGCCGGCGCCCGATGTGGAACACCTCGCCGGCCGGATGCTGGCTGTCGGGGTCGCGGTCGGTGCGTCCGAAGAACGGCGGCGCCGAGCCGTCGACCGACAGCTGGTCGAGCCGGTCAGCGCGCAGCCGGCCCAGGCTCTCGCTGGCCAGGGCGTCCACGCCGTAGTCGGCGATCCTCATCGCGGCCTCGCGCATCTGCTCCAGGCAGGCCAGCGACTCGTGCAGGTGTCTTCGTTCGGCAAGCAGCAGCGGATCGTCACTCACGATTGGTCAACGCTAGACCTGTGCGCAACCGGTTTTCCGCCGGATGCCTGCCGACTTCCACCCGAACGACTTTCCACCTGAACGACTTCCACCCGAAACGGCATCCACCCGAAACGGCATCGACCCGGCCCGTGGATCACGGGCCGGGTCGATCACCGGCTCAATCAGACAGGTTCAACCCTGCCTTGGGGTCTAGCTCTCGCTGCGGCGACGGCGGCTCCACAGCATCAGAGCCAGCCCGGTCAGGGCCAGCGCTCCGGCTGAGGCAGCCGAGGCGCGCTGGTTGGTGGCGAGGCCGGTGTAGGCCAGCCCGCCGCCACCGGTGCTCGTCCCCCCGCCACCGGTGCTCGCACCGGCGATCGGAGTGGTCGTTCCCGTGCCGCTGCTCAGCGGCGGGTTGACCACCGTCTCGGCGCTGAGGTAGCGCGCCTTGCCGTCCGACCCGATGCCAGCCGACATCAGCGTCTTGGAGCCGGTGTTGTTGGCCACCGTGATCGGAATGCTGAACTTGCCGGCGGCGTCAGCGTATCCACGGGCGAGCACCGTCAGCTTCGTCGTCTTGCCGCTGCTGCTGTAGTACCAGCCGAGCTCGATCGGCGCCCCCGGCTTGTAGCCGGTGCCGGTGACCGTGATCACCTGGTTGACGAAGACCTTCGACGGCACACCACCCAACTTGCCGGCCGCCTTCGGCTTGGAGGCCGGCAGGGCCACCGCGGGCACCGCCGACACCTTCAGCGTGAAGTTCTGGCTCGCATTGGGTGTGATGCCGTTGCTGGCGGTGATCACGATCGGGTAGTTGGTGCTGACCGACACCGTCGGGGTTCCGGCGATGGTGGCGGTGCCGTTGCCGTTGTCGGTGAACGTCACCCCGGCCGGCAGCGCGCCGGTGTGGGTGATGGTGGTCGCTGCCGGCACCCCGGCAGTGGTGGTGACGGTGAACGACCCGGCCAGCCCCGTGGTGAAGGTGGTGGTGTTGGCGCTGGTGATGGCCGGCGGCTTGGTGACGGTGAGCGTGAAGCTCTGCGTCGCGTTGGCCGTGGCCCCGTTGCTGGCGGTGATGGTGATCGTGAACACGCCGGCGACGGTCGCGGTGCCGGCGATGGTGGCCGTGCCGTCACCGTTGTCGGTGAAGCTCACCCCGGCCGGCAGCGAACCGGTCTTGGTGATGGTGGTGGCCGTCGGGAAGCCGGCCGTGGTGGTCACCGTGAAGGTTCCGGCGGTGCCCATCCGGAAGGTGGCGTTGTCAGCGCTGGTGATCACCGGCGAGGCATTGGCCGGGTTCACCGTGAGCGTGAACGCCTGCTGGGTCGAGCCGGCGGAGTTGCCGGCCGTGAAGGTCAGCGGGTAGCTGCCGGTGGTGCCGGCCGCCGGCGTGCCGGCCAGGGTGGCCGTGCCGTCGCCGTTGTCGGTGAAGCTCACCCCGGCCGGCAGTGCCCCGGTCTGGGACAGCGAGGTCGCCGCCGGGTAGCCGGCCGTGGTGGTCACGGTGAAGCTGCCCGCCGAGCCGATCGCGAACGTCGCCGCGTTGCCGCTGGTGATGACCGGCAGCTTGGTGACCGTCAGCGTGAACGCCTGGGTGGCGTCGGTGCTGGCCCCGTTGCTGGCCGTGATGGTCAGCGCGAAGGAGCCGGCCGCCGTCGGGGTGCCGGCCAGGGTGGCGGTGCCGTTGCCGTTGTCGGTGAACGTCACGCCGCCCGGCAGCGTTCCGGTCCGCGACAGGGTGGTGGCCGTCGGGTAACCGGCCGTGGTGGTCACCGTGAAGGTGCCCGCCGTGCCGAACTCGAACGTCACGTGGTCATCGCTGGTGATCACCGGCGAGGCGTTGGGCGGCACCACCGTGAGGGTGAACGACTGCTGGTCCGCGCCCGCCGCGTTGGTGGCGCTGATGGTCAGCGGGTAGCTGCCGGTGGTGCCGGCCGCCGGCGTGCCGGCCAGGGTGGCGGTGCCGTCGCCGTTGTCGGTGAAGCTCACCCCGGACGGCAGGGTCCCGGTCCGCGACAGCGTGGTCGCCGTCGGGTAGCCGGCCGTGGTGGTCACGGTGAAGCTGCCCGCCGAGCCGATGGTGAACGTCGCGTGGTCAGCGCTGGTGATGCTGGCCAGCTCGTGGACGGTCAGGGTGAAGGACTGGGTGGAGAACCCGGTGGCGTTGGTGGCCCGCAGCGTCAGGTTGTAGACGCCGCCGGCGCCAGCCGCCGGCGTGCCGGCCAGGGTGGCGGTGCCGTCACCGTTGTCGGTGAAGCTCACCCCGGACGGCAGGGTTCCGGTGCTGGTCACCGTGTCGGCCGCCGGGCTGGTGGTCACGGTGAAGCTGCCCGCCGTGCCCACCTCGAAGGTGGTGTGGTCAGCGCTGGTGATGCTCGGCGCCTGGTTGACCGTCAGCGTGAACGACTGGGTGTCATTCGGGGCCACGCCGTTGCTGGCGGTGATGGTGATCGGGAACGTCCCGGCCGCGGTCGGCGTCCCGCCGATGGTGGCGGTGCCGTCGCCGTTGTCGGTGAACGTCACGCCGGCCGGCAACGTCCCGGTGCGCGTGATGGTGGTGGTGGCCGGAACACCGGGAGCCGTGGTCACCGTGAACGAGCCGGCCACGCCCAGGCTGAAGCTGTCGTGATCGGCGCTGGTGATGGTCGGCGGCTGGTTGACCGTCAGCGTGAAGTTCTGGGTGGTGTCAGGAGTGACACCGTCGCTGGCGGTGATGGTGATCGGGTACGTGCCGCCGGTGTTGGCGGCCGGCGTGCCCGCGATGGAAGCCCCGGTGCCCGACGGGGTGAAGCTCACGCCGCTGGGCAGGGTGCCGGTGTAGGACACCGTGGTGCCCGCCGCGCCCGAGGTGGTCACCGAGAACGACCCGGCCGTGCCCACCGTGAAGGTGGCGTGGTCGGCGCTGGTGATCACCGGGGACTCCACGACCGTCAGCGTGAAGCTCTGGGTCGCCGCCGGGCTGGCCCCGTTGGTGGCGGTGATGGTGATCGGGTACGTCCCCGCGGTGCCGGCGGCCGGCGTGCCCGCGATGGTCGCGCCACCACTGCCGTTGTCGGTGAACGTAACGCCGGCCGGCAACGCGCCGGTCTTGCTCAGCGTGGTGGCCACCGGGAAGCCGGCAGCCGTGGTCACCAGGAAGTTGCCGGCCGCGCCGGCCTGGAAGGTGGCGTTGTCAGCGCTGGTGATGGTCGGCGACTCGTTGACCGTCAGCGTGAACGCCTGGCTGTCCGACGGGCTGGTGCCGTTGTCGGCGTTGATGGTGAAGCTGTACGTCCCGCCGCTGCCGGCCGGCGGGGTGCCGGCCAGGGTGGCGGTGCCGTCGCCGTTGTCGGTGAAGCTCAGCCACGCCGGCAGGGTGCCGGTGGTGGTCAGCGTCGGGTTCGGGAACCCGCTGGTGGTCACGGTGAAGGAGCCGGCCGTGCCCACGCTGAACGCGGTGCTGTTGGCGCTGCTGATCGTCGGCGCGCTGCTCACCGTGAGAGTGGCCGCGGTGCTGGTGGCCGAGCTGACCACGTTGGTGAACACCGCGCGGTACTGGTTGCCGTTGTCACCGGCCGCCACCGTGAAGGTGTAGCTCGGGCTGGTCGCGCCGATGATGTTGGCGAAGCTGCCGCCACCCACCGAACGCTGCCACTGCACGGTCGGGGTCGGGAAGCCCGAGGCCGCCGCGGTGAACGTCACCGACGCCCCCGGGTTGACCGACTGGCTCGACGGGTTGGTGGTGATGGCCGGCGCCTGGTTGACGTTGACGGTCAGGGTCTGGGTGCCGTTCGGGTTCACCCCGTTGGCCGCGGTCAGGTTGAGCGAATACGCCCCGCCCGAACCGGCCGCCGGCGTCCCGCTCAGGGTCGCGGTGCCGTTGCCGTTGTCGACGAAGCTGAGCCCGCTGGGCAGCGTGCCGGTCCGGCTGATGCTCGGCGTCGGGAAGCCGCTGGTGGTCACCGTGAACGAGCCGGCCGTGCCCACCGTGAAAGTGGTGCTGGTCGCGCTGGTGAAGGCCGGCGACGCGTTGACCGTGACGGTCAGGGTCTGGGTGGCGTTCGGGTTGACCCCGTTGGACGCGGTCAGGCTGAGCGGGTAGCTGCCACCGGTGGTCGGCGTGCCGGACAGGGTCGCGGTGCCGTTGCCGTTGTCGACGAAGGTCATGCCCGGCGGCACCGTGCCGGTCCGGCCGATCGCCGGCGCCGGGTAGCCACTGGTGGTCACCGTGAACGAGCCGGCCGTGCCGCGGGTGAAGGTCACGGCGTTCGTGCTGGTGATGGCCGGCGCGCGGTTGACCGTGACGGTGGAGGTGGCGCTGCCGTTGTCGAGGGTGGCGATCACACTGCCGGGACCGCTGGTGGCCTGGGAGTTGTAGGTGGTGCTGGCCGAGCCGGAACTGAGGTTCGTGCTCGCGGCCGCGACCGTGGCGCCACTGGGCAGCGGGTTGCTCCAGCTCACCGGCAGGCCGGCGAAGGCGTCCAGCGACGCGGCGCCGATGGCCGAGCCGAGGGAGTTCGTGGTGAGCGCGGCGGTGATGGTCGAGGTGGCGTTCGGGCCCACCACGGTGGCCGGGCTCGCGGTGGCGGTCAACACCAGCCGCGGCGAGACGGTCGCGGTGCCTGCCACGGTGTCACAGCCGGCGGTGCCCGGGCCGGTGTTGCAACCCCACCAGTTGTTGGCGGCGTTCGCGGAACCGCCGCTGACGTACAACGCCTGGCCGTTGGCGCCGACGTTGCCGGTGAACCGGTTGTACTGCAGGGTCGCCGTTGCGCCGGAGACCGCGACAGCGCCGCCGGACGGGGTGAGCCCGCCGGACACGGAGTTGCCCGTGAAGGTCGACTCGGTCACGTTCAGGACGCCGGACGGAGCCCAGATCGCCCCGCCCACCGGGGTGCCGGTGGCGGAGCCGGTCACGGTGTTGCTGATGAACCGGGAGTTGCTGACGTTGAAGTTGGCCGGCGAGGCCCGCTGGATCTCGACCGAGAGCGCGCCGCCGACCCTGACGCTCGAGGTGCTGACGTTGTTGCCGCTGAACGTCGTGCCGCTGATCGTGAGCCCCTCGCCGCTCGCCGTCCCCTCGGCGCGGTACCACACCCCGGAGCCCTGGGCGCCGTTCGTGGTGTTGTTGCTGATGGTCGAGTTCGTGATCGTCAGGTTGCCGCCGGCGAACTGCACGCCGCCGCCGGTGTTGCTCCCGCCGCTGGCGTGGTTGTTGCTGATCGTCGAGTTGCTGATGGTGAGGGTGTCGCCGGTGGGCATGCCCGTCGCGCCGGCGATGATGCCGGCGCCGCCGAAGACGCTGTCGGCGCCGTCGGTGATGGTGACACCGGAGATGCTGGTGGTGACACCGCCGACCAGGTTCGGGTCGAGGTTGAACACCCGGCTCAGGCCGTTGGCGTCGATGATCGTGCTGGCCTGCCCGGCGCCGTTGAGGGTGATGTTGCTACCCGACACCTTGCCCATCTGAAGCTCGCCGTTGGCCAGTGCGTACGTGCCCGCCGCCACGGTGATCGTGGAGGAGGTGGCTCCGGCGTTGTTGGCCGCGCAGACCGCTTCGCGCAGGCTTCCGCTCGACGTGGTCTGGGCCGGATTGCCGCAGGCCCCGAAGTTGGTCGCCACGTCTGCTGTCGAGGTCACGGTCAGGTTGGCCGCGGAGGCCGTTGGCATGAACACCGCCTGACCGGCCACTGCCAGGCCCAGCGCCAGGGCGGCGCGGGCGAGCAGACGGGGAAGCGATGACGAGCGAATGCGCATGGGTGTATGTCCTTCGATTCCCCGTAGCGAGTGTTACCTCGCTGTAAATAAGAAAGTGGAGGTGGTCGACCACGCTCGGTAACGCATGCGTCAGCAAAAGTCAACGGGCGTCCGAACTGTATCCAGTTGGAACGGAATAAGAAAGCCGGTGGGCTACAGAACTTTAACGCCAGAGCCTAGCATTCCCTGGCAAAACCCGACATAAAAATCCCCATCTGCCAGTGATCTTTGTGTTATAAAGCCTCTTGCACTGCTAAGAATTAGCTGGCCAGACCCCCCGTGTGGCCGAAAATTCAGCCGATTTTGAGCTGAGGAGGCGCTGAATGGCCGTCAGTAATTTCACGTTGAGCGCCGCTGACGATGAGGCGACTTTGTGACCGATCCCACCTTCACACTGCGGCCGGCCGGGGGCTCCGACGAGGCCCTGCTGCTGCGAATCTTCGCCGAGGCGCACTGCGCCGGCTTCGAACAGCTGGGTCTGGAGCCCGGCGCTCTCGCCAGCCTGATCCGGATGCAGTTCCATGCCAGGCAGGCCCAGTACCGGATGTATCCCGGCGGCGCTGAGTACCTGATCTGGCGCGACGAGGTCGTGCTCGGCAACTGCTGGCTCAGTGACACCCCCGAGCAGCTTCGAGTGCTGGACATCGCCGTGCTGGCCGAGCACCGGCGCCAGGGCGTGGCCCGAGCGGTGCTCGGCGAGGTCTGCGCCCGGGCCGCGGCTGCCGGCAAGCCCGTCCGGCTCTCGGTCTGGCACCAGAACACCGCCGCCCTCGAGCTGTACCGCGCCTTCGGCTTCGTACCCGAACCGACAGTCCTGGCCAGCGAGCCCGGCGACCTCGGCAACGGCTACCTCGAACTGCGGTACTGTCCCGAGGCCGCCGTGCGGCAAGCCGGCGCGCGATGAGCGCGCGATCCCTGGGCTTCGAGGACTTCGAGCCTCGGGTGGGCCAGTCCTTCACGATGCGCTACGCCGATCCTGCCGCTGCCGATCCTGCCGACGCCGGTCCTGCCGATCCTGGCGAAGCCGGTGAAGCCGCGGGGGTCTGCGAGGCCGTGCTGACCGAGTGCGCCCGCAGCTCGGTCCCGGGCGCGTCGCGATCGTTCAACCTGCTGTTCCGGGCCGGCCCGGACGCGCCCCGCGAGCAGGGCACCTACCTGCTGAGCAGGCAGGACTTCGAGCCGGCGCCGATCTTCCTGGTCCCCGTACGCACCACACCGGACGGCGCGGAGTTCCACGCCGTCTTCAACCCCATCGACGGAGGATGAGAATGTGCCATGAGTGATCCCTACATCGGCGAGATCCGAATGTTCGGGGGCAACTTCGCCCCGGTGGGCTGGTTACTGTGCCAGGGCCAGAGCCTGCCCATCTCGCAGTTCGACGCGCTGTACAACCTGATCGGCACCATCTACGGCGGCGACGGCCAGACGAACTTCGCGCTGCCCAACCTGCAGTCCCGAATGCCGATGCACGTGGGCCCCAGCTTCGTACTGGGCCAGACGGGCGGCGCCGAGACGGTGACCCTGACCACCAACCAGTTGCCGGCCCACACGCACGCGCCGGTGGCCAACACGGCCGCGACCACGACGTCACCGAACGGCCAGTTCTGGGCAAGTTACGCCAACACCATGTACAGCACCCAGACACCGCCGCCGGACCCGATGGCTGCGAATGCGCTGACGCCCGCGGGCGGGAACCAGCCGCACAACAACATGTCTCCGTACCAGGTGATCAATTTCATCATCGCGTACGAGGGCATCTACCCGCCCCAGAGCTGACGTCGAGACGGAGTGAACCGCTATGAGTGACCCATACATCGCTGAGATCAAGATCGTCTCCTTCACCTATCCGCCCAGGGGCTGGGCATTCTGCAACGGCCAGTTGCTGCCCATCAACCAGAACCAGGCGCTGTTCTCCATCCTGGGCACCATGTACGGCGGCAACGGAGTCACCAACTTCGCGCTGCCCAACCTGCAGGCCCGGGTGCCGGTCCATCAGGGCATCAACCAGGGCAGCTACAACGTCGGCCAGGCCGCCGGCGAGTTCGCGCACACCCTGACCGTCAACGAGATGCCGGCCCACGTGCACCCGCCGGGGGGCCAGACGGCGGCGTCCGCTCCGGGCATCAGCCCCCGCGGCGGTATCTGGGCGACCGCTCCGACGGATGCCTTCGCGTCCGCTCCCAACACGCCGATGAATCCCCTGGCGGTATCGAAAGTCGGTGGCAGCCAGCCGCACGAGAACACGCCGCCGTACCTGGTACTGAACTTTGTCATTGCCCTCGTGGGCATCTTCCCCAGCCGAAACTAGCGACGGAGCCACATCGTGACTGATCCTTTCCTCGCCGAAATCAGGATCTTCGGCGGCAACTTCGCACCCAGGGGCTGGGCGCTGTGCAACGGCCAGCTGATGTCGATCTCGCAGAACACCGCGCTGTTCGCGCTGCTGGGCGTCACCTACGGCGGTGACGGCCGGGTCACCTTCGGCCTGCCCAACCTGCAGGGCGCCTCTCCGATGCAGCAGGGCCAGGGGGCAGGCCTGTCGCCGCGCTCCCTCGGCGAGATCGGCGGCACTCCGGCCGTCACCCTGATCAACGCCGAGATGGCGATGCACACCCACACCGCCCTGTCCTTCGACGGCGCCGGCGACGACACCAAGCCGACCAACAACACCTGGGCACAGGCCCGCACCGGCCGCTCAGGTGACGCGCTCTACTCGACCGGACCGGCCCCCAACCTGCTGATGAACGGACAGGCAGTGCTGCCGACCGGCGGCAACCAGCCGCACAACAACATGCCGCCCTACCTGACCGTCACCTTCATCATCGCGCTGGAGGGGATCTTCCCGCAGCGCCCGTAGCGCAGCCGGACAACAGAACGCCCGGGGAGCCAGCCGACTCCTCGGGCGTTCGTCGTGCTCGCGATGCTCGGCCAGCGGCTCAGCCCAGCCGGAGCTTGAGCGAGGCCAGCTCGTCGCGCAGCGAGGACGGCACCTTGTCCCCGATCTTGTCGAACCACTCCTCGATGGCCGGGATCTCCGAGCGCCACTGCTCGGCGTCGACGGCCAGCGCCTGGCTCAACTGCTCCTCGGTCAGCTCCAGGCCGTCCACATCCAGGGCGTCCGGGGTCGGGACCCGGCCGATCGGGGTGTCCAGGGCGGCAGCCCGGCCCTCGATCCGCTCGATCGCCCACTTCAGCACCCGGATGTTCTCGCCGAACCCGGGCCACAGGAACCCGCCGTCGGCGTCCCGGCGGAACCAGTTGACGTAGAAGATCTTGGGCAGCTTGACGGCGTCGGCGCTCTTGCCGACCTCGATCCAGTGCGCGAAGTAGTCCCCGGCGTGATAGCCGATGAAGGGCAGCATGGCCATCGGGTCCCGGCGCACCACGCCCACCTTGCCGGCGGCGGCCGCGGTGGTCTCCGAGGACAGGGTGGCGCCCATGAACACGCCGTGCTGCCAGTCCCGCGCCTCAGTCACCAGCGGGATGGTGTCCTTGCGCCGGCCGCCGAAGAAGATCGCGTCCAGCGGGACGCCCCGCGGGTCGTCCCACTCGGGCGCCTTGGTCTCGCACTGCTCGATCGGCGTGCAGTACCGGGAGTTGGGATGTGAGGCTGCCTCGGACGAGCCGGGCTCCCAGTCGCGGCCCTTCCAGTCGGTCAGGTGCGCCGGCGGCTCGCCCATGCCCTCCCACCAGATGTCGCCGTCATCGGTGAGCGCGACGTTGGTGAACAGCGAATTGCCCTTGGCGATCGTGCGCATCGCGTTGGGGTTGGTGTGCCAGTCGGTGCCCGGGGCCACCCCGAAGAAGCCGTTCTCGGGGTTGACGGCATACATCCGGCCGTCCTCGCCGAACCGGATCCAGGCGATGTCGTCGCCGATGGTCTCGACCTTCCAACCGGGCAGCGTCGGGTCGAGCATCGCCAGGTTGGTCTTGCCGCACGCCGACGGGAACGCCGCGGCCACGAAGTAGGACTTCTGCTGCGGGCTGGTCAGCTTCAGGATCAACATGTGCTCGGCCAGCCAGCCCTCGTTGCGCGCCTGCGCCGAGGCGATCCGCAGCGAGTGGCACTTCTTGCCGAGCAGGGCGTTGCCGCCGTAACCGGAGCCGTAGGACCAGATCAGCCGGTCCTCGGGGAAGTGCACGATGTACTTGGTGTCGTTGGACGGCCAGGCGACGTCTGCCTCACCCGGCGCCAGCGGCGCGCCGAGCGAGTGAAGGCCGGCCACGTAGGGCTGGTTCACGCCGTCCTTGACGAACAGCTCCAGGGCCTGGGAACCCATCCGGGTCATGATGTGCATCGAGACGACCACGTAGGCCGAGTCGGTGAGCTCGACGCCCAGCATCGGCTTGTCGGCCGTCAGCGGTCCCATGCAGTACGGGATGACGTACATGGTGCGGCCGCGCATCGAACCGCGGAACCGCTCGGTGAGCAGCGCCTTCATGTCGCCCGGGTCCATCCAGTTGTTGGTGGGACCGCAGTCGGCGGGGTTCTGCGAGCAGATGAAGGTCCGGTCCTCGACCCGGGCGACGTCGGTGGGGTCGGAGGCGGCGTAGAAGGAGTTGGGCTTCTTGGCGTCGTCGAGCCGGGTCAGGGTGCCGGCCGCGACGAGCTGCTCGGTGAGCCGGTTCCACTCCTCGGCCGATCCGTCACACCACACGATCTGATCCGGCTCGGTCAGCTCGGCGGTGTCGCGCACCCAGCGCAGCAGGCCGGGGTGGTCGGTGGGGGCGGTATCCAGGCGGAGAACGGTGCTCGTCATGATCAGGACTCCTTGTCAGTCGACGGTGACTGGCGGGGCGCCCCAGGACGGGCGACGGATTCGCGCCACAGTCCTACCGGGCAGTGATCAAAGAGTAACGAGCGGCAGCGCTTACAAGCCCGTTCGAAGGCTGCGGCCCCGGTCACAAGGGCGCAGAGACGAACTTATCGGGCGCAGAATTACCTATAAAGCAGGCATTACGCCAAGGGCTGTCCAACCCTGCATGGCCCAGCTCACACCGGCGGCTATGAGGCCTGGCTCACAGTGGAGAGGTAGAAGTCCGGCACCCGGACGGCCGGCATGGCGACCCGGGTGAAGTAATCGCTCCACTCCCGGGGCAACGTCCGCTCGGTCCGTCCCACTTCGGTGATCCGGCTCAGCAGGTCGACCGGAGACTCGTTGAACCGGAAGTTGTTGACCACGCCGCGCACCGTGCCGTCTTCGATCAGGTACACCCCGTCGCGGGTCAGGCCGGTCACCAGCAGGGTCTGCGGATCGACCGTCCGGATGTACCACAGGCAGGTCAGCAGCAGGCCGCGCCGGGTGCCGGCGATCAGCTCGTCCAGCGACTTCCCGCCGTCGCCGTCCGGGCCGGTCATGATCAGGTTGTCCACGAAAGGCACGTAGGGCTGGCCGGTGCGCTCGGCCCAGTTCCGGGTGCGCTGCAGGTTCGCCAGCACGCCGTCGTCGATCCAGCGGATGGCCGCCGCCGGCGCCCCGTTGTCGAAGACCGACTCCTCACCGCCCACGGTGGTCAGCTGGAACCCCGGCGCCTGCATGCCCGGCTCCGCCGGGTCCGAGCACAGGGTGATGCCGAGCGGGGCCAGCACCTGTCCGATCCGGGTCTTGCCGTCGCTGGCCGCGAAGACGCTGCGCCCCTCCTCGGCGTCGCGGGCGGTGGCGTGCCAGTACAGGTAGACCATCAGGTCGGCCATCGCCGAAGGCGGCAGCAACGTCTCGTACCGGCCGGCCGGCAGGTCGATCCGGGTCGCGGACCAGTCCAGTCGCTTGGCCAGGTCCGCGGTCATCGCCTCGACGTCGATGTCGCTCCAGTCGCGGGTCTGCGCGCCGGCCCAGGCCGTCCGGGTCAGGTCCCGGGACTTGGCGTTCATCTCCAGCCGTCCGCTGGGCTGGTCGTGCCGGCGGCGCAGGCCGGTGGAGGAGGCCAGGAAGTACGAGGCCATCAGGTGCTCGGCGTAGCCGTAGAGCAACTGGTCGGCCTGTTCGGCGGCCGCGAAGGCCCGGCCCAGGGCCGGTGCGAAATCGCTGAACACCTCGATGCCGGTGACCGCGGCCGGCGCGTCCCAGTCGTCGGAGTGGGAGTAGGGCTCGATCAGCGGCGCGACGTCATCAGCCGGCGAGGCGGCCCGGGCAGCCGCCTCGCTGGCCGCCACCAACGCGGCCAGCTCGTCGGCGCCGGTGATGGCGCGCGACACCACTCCGGCCGTGGTGCCCTGCTCGCCGTCGAAGATGGAGATCACGGTGAGCTTGCGGGAATGCATCTGGCCGTTGGTGGTGAGGCTGTTGCCCGCCCAGCGCAGGTTCGCGCCGGTCAGCTCCTCACCGATCACCAGGCAACCGGTCATGGTGGACAGCGCCAGGGCCTGTTCCACCAGCTGCTGGATGGCCATCGCGCCGGCTTCGGTGGTGCTGGTCATCATCGGCCACCTTCGCTGACGGTGTTGAGGACGTTGACGTTGCTGAACAGCGCTGACGGGCAGCCGTGCGACACCGCGGCCACCTGGCCGGGCTGGCCCTTGCCGCAGTTGAAGGCGCCGCCCAGCACGTAGGTCTGCGGCCCGCCGGTGGCCGCCATCGAACCCCAGAACTCCGGGGTGCTGGCCTGGTAGGCGACATCGCGCAGCTGGCCGGCCAGCCGGCCGTTGGAGATCTTGAAGAACCGCTGGCCGGTGAACTGGAAGTTGTAACGCTGCATGTCGATCGACCAGGACTTGTCGCCCACCACGTAGATGCCCCGCTCGACGCCGCCGATCAGGTCCTGGGTGGAGCCACCCTCCGGGCTCGGTTGCAGTGACACGTTGGCCATCCGCTGCAGGGGAATGTGACCCGAGGAGTCGGCGAAGGCGCAGCCGTTGGAGCGGCCCAGTCCCTTGGCCGCCGCCATCTGCCGGTTCAGCTGGTACCCGACCAGGACGCCGTCGGTGATGATGTCGAAGTCGCCGGTGGCCACCCCCTCGTCGTCGTAGCCGACGCTGGACAGGCCGTGGCGCACGGTGCGATCACCGGTCACGTTCATGATCGGGCTGCCGTACTGAAAGCTGCCGAGCTTGTCGAAGGTGGCGAACGAGGTTCCGGCATAGGCCGCCTCGTAGCCCAGCGCCCGGTCCAGCTCGGTGGCGTGGCCGATCGACTCGTGAATGGTGAGCCACAGATTGGACGGGTCGATGACCAGGTCGTAGCGGCCGGGCTGCACCGCGGGCGCCTTGACATGCTCGGCGAGCAGCTCGGGCAGTTCGGCCAGCTCGGCGTCGAAGTCCCACCCGGTTCCGGTCAGGTACTCCCAGCCGCGCCCGGCCGGCGGGGCCAGCGAGCGCATCGAGGAGAACCCGCCGTTGGCCCGGTCGACCTGCACGGCGGTGAACTCCGGATGCAGCCGCACCCGTTGCTGGGTGGTGAGCGTGCCGGCGGTGTCGGCGTAGAACTTGTTCTCCAGCACCTGGATCAGGTTGACGTCGACGTGGTCGACCCCGTCCGCGCTGCGCAGCCGCTCCGACAGCTCGGAGAGCCTGGCGAGCCGATCGGCCTGAGCCACCTCGAAGGGGTTGATGTCGTAGGCGGACACCCAGCTGGCATCGGGGTAAACCGGCTCGGCGGCCAGCTCCACCGGATCGGAGCTGAGCACCCGGCTCAGCTTGGCGGTGGCCACCGCCTGCTCGGCCAGCCGGGCGGCGGCCTCGGGCGTGCGGTCGATGCCGCTGGCGAAACCCCAGGCGCCCTCGTGCACGACCCGGACCGCCAGGCCGAGGTCCTCGTCGTCGGTGCTGGCGTCGAGCCGGCCGTCGCGCAGGGTCAGCGACGCGACCCGAATGCGTTCCAGCCGGAAGTCGGCATGCGAGGCGCCGAGCTCGCGGGCTCGGCTCAGCGCCGCGTCGGCGAGGCTGGCGGCTGGCAGGGCGAGGAACGCGGCGTCGATGCTGGCCATGGACCGATAGTAGAGCCGCCCGGATTCAGCCTTGCGGCTGCTGGTCCCAGAATCCGATCAGCTGGCGCAGGCGGCCGTCGGCGTCGAAGATCGCGACGTCGAGACCGGTGAGCAGCGGCGGGCCGCCGGCCGGGCCGAGCTGCCAGCGGAACCTGGCGACGTCGTGGTGCGGTTGGACCTCTCCGATCAGGCTGAAGGCGCTGTCGGGGACCTGCTGCTGGACTCCGGCGATCATCGCCCCGATCTGCTGCCTGCCCAGCGCCTCGGTCATCGAGTCGACATAGCGGCCGTCCTCGCGCCAGACCGCCGCGATCAGCTCGGCACGCCGGTGCGGGTCGGTCTCGTTCCAGCTGGCGATGTAGTCGGTGATCGTCCGGGAAAGATCGGGCACGGCCGCCTCCACGTTGGGTTCCTCCTGATTGTCACAGCAAGTACAGCCATTGCCGCCGCCGACCGAGCCAGCTACGGTAGCGTAAGTTACGCATCGGTAACATAGCGTGGATGGGAGCCGAAAGATGACCGCGGTGTTGCCCCGTACGGTCCGACTGCACGGCCACCCGCTCAGCTACGCCGACGTCGGCGCCGGGCCCGCGGTGCTGTTCGTCCACGGCCTGCTGGGCTCGCACCAGCACTGGACGCAGCTGATGCTGACCCTGGCAGCCGAGCGCCGGCTGATCGCACCGGACCTGTTCGGCCACGGCGCCTCGGCCAAGCCGGTCGGTGACTACTCCCTGGGCGCGCACGCCGCGACCCTGCGCGACCTGCTGGACCGGTTGGAGATCGGGGAGGTGACGCTGGTCGGGCATTCGCTCGGCGGCGGCATCGCCATGCAGTTCGGCTACCTGTTCCCCGAGCGGGTGCGGCGGCTGGTGCTGGTCAGCAGCGGCGGGCTCGGGCGCGAGTTGAGCCTGCTGCTGCGAGCGGCCGCGCTGCCCGGCGCCGAGCTGGTGCTGCCGGTGATCGCCTCGGGCTGGCTGCGCCGGCGGACCGCCACGGTCGCCGGCGGCCTGGGCCGGCTGGGCGTCAGGGCAAGCGCTGACGTGAGCGAGGCCTGGCGGGGGCTGGGCGACCTGAACGGGGCGGAGAGCCGGCGCGCCTTCCTGGCGACCGTCCGCTCGGTCATCGACCCGGGCGGGCAGACCGTGACGGCCTGGGATCACCTGCCGATGACCGGCGCGGTGCCGACGATGCTGGTCTGGGGCGCCAAGGACCGGATCATCCCGTCCTGGCATGCGGTCACCGCGCAGACCGGCTTCCCCGGCTGCCGGGTCGAGATCTTCGAACGGGCCGGGCACTTTCCGCACCTGGCCGAGCCCGAGCGGTTCGCCGGGCTGCTGCGCGAGTTCATCGCCGACAACGGCTGACCGGCCCGATCTCGACCGGAGAAGGACTCAGCACTCGAAGGAGGACTCCGCCGAAGAGGGGCTGAACTCAACCGAAGAGAGGCCGTCGCGGCTCAACCGAAGAAGGCCGTCGCGCGATCGAGCGCCGCGTGCGCGACCTGCGCCGCCCGGGCCCGCCAGGGGCCCGGACGGTGGGGACTCTCCGCGCCGAGGAAGTTGATGAGGAACAGCGCGGTGTAGAGGTCGATGAACCGCTGGTCCTCGGCGGCCAGGCCGGCGGCGCGGACGAGTTCGCTCACGTAGTGCCCGCCCCAGCGCGCGTGCTCGACCGTGACCACCGCGGCCGCCGTGAGACCGAGGTGGAAGCGAGGATCGCCCTGGCAGATCCAGTCGAAATCCACTACCCCCGAGAGCCGGCCACCGTCGATCAGCACGTTCTTCGTCGTCAGGTCATCGAGAAAGCACACCGGCCGCACCCGGGCCAGGCGTTCGGCTGCCGCGTCGATCAGCTGCCACAACCGCGGCGCGAGCGGAACGGTGTCGGGTGGCAGCGGGTCGGCGTAGCGGTGGCTGTTGGGATGGCGGACCATGTCCAGCCAGCTGCGCCGGCCCGGCTCACCGATCGCGACATAGCCGCAGTCGCCGTGCACCGGCAGGCCGGCCACCACGCCCTGGATGCCGATCACCTCCCGGGCCAGCACGCTGAGCTGGTCCCTGGTCATCACCGGCAGCACCTGGCGCAGGTCCCGTCCGGGCAACCTCGACATGACCAACACCTCGCGCGGCGGGTCGCCGTCCCACGATCCGGCGCCCAGCACCCGCGGCGCCGGCACCCCCAGCCCACCCAGCACCTCGAGGTTGCGCGCCATCGGGGCGACGGAGTGGCCGGGCTGGGAGAGCTTGGCCACGACTGCCCGACCGTCGTCCAGCGTTATCGCGAACGCGCGCCCGGTCGAGGCCTCGGGCTGCAGCGGACGCACGGCGGTGACCGCAACGCCGAGCAGCTCGGCCACGACCCTCTCGAGCCGCTCGGCAATGGTCGGTTCCGCCGCGGGCACAGCTGATGATGCCACGGGCGACCGGCTGCTCTGAGCCAGAAATCCGGCAGGCCGGATCGGAAGCAGGCCCCGGATGGGACACAATCGCGGACATGAGCGAGCTGCTGCGGCTGGAACTGATGACCGAAGACCACCTCGCCGACTTCGAGCAGTTCCTCGACGATCCGGACGTGTTGAGGTTCACCCGGCTGCCTGATCCCCCGCCACCCGGCTACGCCACCGAGTGGTTCGACCGCTGCCTCATCGGCCGGCAGAACGGCACCATGGAGGTGTTCGCGGCGGTGGCTCCCGACGGGACGTTCCTCGGGATCGCCATAGCCCCGCACATCGACGCCGAAGCCCGCGAGATGGAGCTGGGCTGCATGGTCACCCGGGCGGCCCGGGGCCGGGGCGTGGCCACCGAGATGCTGCGCCAGCTGACGGACTGGGCCTTCACCGAGCGTCAGGTGCTGCGGGCCACCGTGCTCATGGACGTGAACCACGTGGCCTCGCAGCTGGTGGCCGCCCGGGCCGGTTACACCTTCGAGGGCGTGCTCCGGTCCGCCCACTTCAAGCAGGGCATCCGTTCCGACATCCAGCTCTGGTCCCGGCTGCCCACCGACGGCCCTGCCGGCGATCACGGCGACTGAGCGGCCGACGGTTGAGCGGCCGACGCCTGAGCGGCGAGCGGTTGAGCGGGGCGGACCGGACTCAGCCGACCGCCTGCTCCAGCGCGGTCAGCTCGTCCTCGAGGTAGCCGAGCATCCGCTGCAGGTGCGGGACGGTGCGCCGGCAGCCGGTCAGGCCGAAGGACAGCTCGTCGGCGTAGCTGGTGCAGGTGATGTTCAACGCCTGCCCGTGATAGGGGATGGACAGCGGGTAGATGCCGGCCAGCCGGGCGCCGTTGAGGTAGAGCGGGGCACGCGGGCCCGGCACGTTGGAGATGATCAGGTTGAACGGCGGCCGGAGCAGCTCGGCGTAGCCGGGAATCGACTGCAGCATCAGCGGGCTCATGCCCAGGCCGGTCATCGCCACGATCTGCAGCGGGGTCAGCTCCGACAGCGCCTGCTTGCCCTCCTTCATCGAGCGCCGCACCGTGTCCAACCGGTCAGCCGGCTCGGCGAGGTGAGTCCCGAGGTCGCACATCACCGCGCCGAGGGCGTTGCCCGATTCCCGGTGCCGGTCCCGGACCCGCAGCGCCACCGGCACCATCGCGATCAGCGGCGACTCGGGGAGGGCGTCGAAGCTGCTCAGGTAGGTGCGTAGCGCGCCCGAGCAGGTGGCGAGCACCACGTCGTTGACGGTGCAGCCGGCGCCCCGGCGGATCCGGTGGATCCGTTCCAGCGGCCAGGACTGGGCGGCGAACCGGCGCGAACCCGAGATCGGCACGTTGAGCATCGACCGGGGGGCCGCGAACGAGATCGGCGCGCCCTGGGCCTGCAGGCCGCGGTTGACGGTGCGCGCCAGCGCCGCCGGGATGCCCGCCACGTCGGCGGCGACGGCCCGGGTGGCGCGCAGCAGGTTGGCCACCACTTCTTCCGGACTCGGCTGGGCGGGCCCGTCCTGCCTCGCGGGCTCGTCCTGCCTCGCGGGCCCGTCCTGCCTCGCGGGCTCGTCCTGCCTCGCGGGCTCGTCCTGCCTCGCGGGTCCGTCCTGCTGAGCGGGTCCGTCCGGCTGGGCCGGTCCGTCCGGCCTCGCCGGCGCGGCCGGGCGCACGGGAGCCGGGCGGTTGGCCCAGGGCGGCGGCAGGTCGCGGGTGGCCGGGTCCTTGGTCAGGATCCGCTGCAGCAACCGCTGGGCCGACAACCCGTCCAGCAGCGCGTGGTGCACCTTGAGGTAGAGCGCGAACCGGCCGTCGGCCAGGCCCTCGATGAAGTGCAGCTCCCACAGCGGGCGTTGCCGGTCCAGCAGGGTGCCGTGCAGCCGCGAGCACAGCGCCAGCAGCTCCAGCACCCGGCCGGGCTGCGGCAGCGAGTTGTGCCGGACGTGGTGGCGCAGGTCGAACTGCCGGTCCTCTTCCCAGGCCCACTGGCCCGCGCTGGCAAGCGAGCGGCGGGCCCGTTTCTTGAACAGCGGCGCCACGTCGTCGCCGGAGCTCAGCTGCTCGAAGATCTCGCTGGCGCTGCCGGAGTCAGCGGCCGGCTCGAACAGCTCCAGGCCGCCGACGTGCATCGGTGTCTGCGGGGACTCGACGGAGAGGAACACCGAGTCCGTCGGTGACATCGGCAGCAGCACGCTGCGATCCTGTCACCGATGCCGGTGGATGCGAAACGCGGTCCTCGGGCCGGCCGCGCCAGCAGCGTCGGGTGGCGGGTCAGACGTCGCGGAACGGCTGGATGCTGGCCCCGAGCAGGTTCAACCGCTCTGCCAACTGCTCGTAGCCCCGGTCGATGACGTAGACGTTGCGCAGCAACGAGGTGCCCTTGGCCGCCAGCATCGCCAGCAGCACCACGACGGCCGGCCGCAGCGCCGGCGGGCAGATCACCTCGGTGCCCGACCAGTGGGTGGGCCCCTCGACATAGATCCGGTGCGGGTCCATCAGGGTCACCTTCGCGCCGAGCTTGGTCAGCTCGGTGAGGTACAGCGCGCGGTTGTCATAGACCCAGTCGTGGATCAGGGTCGAGCCCTGGGCGGTGGCGGCGATCAGCGCGAAGAACGGCAGGTTGTCGATGTTCAGGCCCGGAAACGGCATCGGGTGGATCTTGTCCAGCGGCGCGTGCAGCGTGGAGGGCAGCACGGTCAGGTCGATCAGCCGGGTCCGCCCGTTGGCGGCCGGGTACTCGGGGCTGCTGACGTAGCGCAGCCCCATCTCCTCCAGCAGTGACAGCTCGATCTCCATGAACTCGATCGGCACCCGGTTGATGGTGATCTCGGACCCCGTCACGATCGCGGCCGTCACCAGGCTCATCGCCTCGATCGGGTCCTCCGACGGCGAGTAGTCGACATCGCGGCGGATCTCGGGGACACCGTGCACCGTGAGGGTGGTGGTGCCGATTCCCTCGACCCGCACGCCCAGTTCGGTGAGAAAGAAGCACAGGTCCTGCACCATGTAGTTCGGGCTGGCATTGCGGATCACGGTGACGCCGACCCGGCGGGCGGCCGCCATCAGGGCGTTCTCGGTGACGGTGTCACCGCGCTCGGTCAGCACGATCGGCCGGGCCGGCACCACGGACGGGTCGACCTCGACCCGGTAGGCGCCCGCGGCGGCCTCGACCTGCACGCCGAAGGGCCGCAGCGCGGTCATGTGCGGCTCGACGGTCCTGGTGCCCAGCGCGCAGCCACCGGCGTAGGGCAGCTCGAAGGACTTCTCGAAGTGCATCAGCGGCGCCAGGAACATGATGATGCTGCGGGTGCGGCGGGCGGCCTCGAGGTTCATGCCGGCCAGGTTGAGCCGGGCCGGCGGCACGATCTCGAGGTCGTTGTCGGCGTTGAGCCAGCGGGTGCGGACCCCGATGCTGTTGAGCACCTCGAGGATCCGGTGCACCTCCTCGATCCGGGCCACCTTGCGCAGCACCGTGCGCCCCTCGTTGAGCAGCGAGGCGCAGAGCAGCCCGACGCCGGCGTTCTTGCTGGTCTTGACGTCGATGCTGCCGGACAGCTGCCGGCCGCCCTCGACCCTCAGGTGCGGCGGCCGGGCGCGGCCGATCGAGACGATCTCGGAGTCCAGGGCCTGGCTGATCCGGGTCAGCAGCTCCAGGCTGAGGTTCTGGTTGCCCTGCTCGATCCGGTTGATCGCGCTCTGCGACGTCCCCAGGGTCTCGGCCAGTTGGGCCTGCGTCCAGCCGCGGTTCTTCCGGGAATCGCGGATCAGCGTCCCCACCTGACGGGCGTAGTCCTTCGCGGCACCGACTTCATCAACCATGCCAGCGACGATATCTCATATATGAGGTTGGAAATCACTGGCTCGCGGAAGGCTCGCTCAACCCTTCAAGCCGACCGGCAGGCCCAGATCCGTGACAGGATTCCACGGTGAGCGAGCAGGATGACCGCCCCGCCGACCGGGACCGTGACGAGCGTGGCCGGCCCCTCAACGCCCGCCCCCGCGACGCGCTGGGCAGGCCACTGCGCTACGGCGCCGAAGGGGTCACCCGCCAGGTCGAGAACCTAGCGCGGTCCCCGGAGCAGGCGCTGGCCCAGGCTCAGCTGCTACTGGACGCCGGCCGGCCCTTCGAGGCGCATGAGGTGCTCGAGGACGCCTGGAAGGCCGCTCCGACCGCCGAGCGCGAGCTGTGGCGCGGCCTGGCTCAGCTGGCGGTGGGGCTGACCCACGCCGCCCGCGGCAACCAGGCCGGCGCGCTGAGGTTGATCGCCCGGGGCGCGGCCAATCTCGCCGGCTATCGGGACCGGCCGCCGCACCGCGTCGACGTGCCAGGCCTGCTGGCCTGGTCGGCGGCGAGCGCCGAACCCGCTGCGGGCGCGGCGGGCGACGAGGCGAGGCTGCGGCCGCCGCGGCTGACCACGCCGGACCCCGGCGGCAGCTGAGGGACCGCGCGGAACCGCGCAGAGCCCGCACTCAGAACAGGGTCGGCTCGTCGGCCGGCAGCGCGCCTTCCAGCTGCAGCATCCGGCGCTTGGTGGCCACCCCGCCGTTGGCCGAGAAGCCGTGCATCGAACCGTCGGCGGCCAGCACCCGGTGGCACGGCACGATGATCGGGCAGGGGTTGTGCCCCAGTGCCCGGCCGACCGCGCGGGCCGCGCCCGGCAGCCGCAGCTCGGTGGCGATCGCGCCGTAGGACAGCGTCGTGCCGGGCCGGATGCCGCGGGTCACCCGGTAGACGTCGCGGTGGAAGTCCCCGACGCCGGACAGGTCGAGCTCCACGTCGGCCAGGTCATCGCCCGAGCCGTCGAACAGCGCCGTGACCCGCTCGATCGTCTGGCGCACCGGCGCCGGCGGCTGCTGCTCACGGGCGCCGGGCAGCCGGCCGGCGATCCGGTGGCGTGTCCGCTCGGGGCTCGCCTCCGGCAGGTTCACGTCCACGATCCCGGCCTCGCTCCAGCCGAGCGCGCAACAGCCGATCGCGGTGTCGAAGAGGGTGAAACCGGCGGCGGTCATGATGGTTGCCAGCTTAGGGTGTCATCCGGTTGAGATCTCGCTGTGGCGAGCCCGTGGCCGGCCACAGTGCATGATTGTTCGGTGCGACCCAGAGAAGAGTGCGACATGAGAAGGACCGGCCCGGCACGTCGGCGTGCCCTGCTGGCTCAGCTGGCCCTGCTCGGACTGGCCGGCTCGGTCCTGATCGGTTGCGGCGATTCGGCCGGGCAGTCGGCCGCGCCGGCCGGATCACCGTCCGGTTCGGCCTCGCCGTCCGCTTCCGCTTCGCCGTCCAGCAGCGGCGTGATCGGCCCGAGCGCGCCGGCCTTCGCCTCGACCTCGGCCGGATCGCCGACAGATGTGATCTCCATGCCGAACTTCTTGATCAAGATGAACGCGGTGTGCTCGGCCATCGACGCCCAACGCCAGGCACTGCCGACCCCCGCCAGCCTCACCGACTTCGACACCCTCGTCCTCAATCTGAGTGGAACGCTGCGGCTGACGCCGGTCCTGATCTCCCAGGCGCAGCGGGTGATGAAGCCGTTCGCGCTGCGGGCCGAGCTGGAGAAGAACTGGCTCGCCCTCGAGCGAGCCGACTACGCGGAGGCCAAGCCGATCGTCGAGCGGATGATCGCCCACGCCCGGGCCCGGGACGCGGCGGCGGTGCAGGCCGACGCCGACGACCTGGCGACGGCGTCGAACCACAGCGGCGTCCTGAAGGCCTATCTCGACGAGTTCGGCCTGCCCAGCTGCGGCCATCTGCACGCGTACTAGCCCGTGAATGCCGCACGCCCCGCCGGCCCGCCGGCCGGCTGGCTGGTCACCCCGCTGCGGCCGGCCGACCGGCCGGTCTGGGAACAGCTCTACCGCGGCTACGGCGACTTCTACGAGGTGGCGATGCCGCGGCAGAAGCTGGACCGGGTGTGGGCGTGGCTGCAGGACGGAGCCCACGGGGTGCAGGCCCTCGTGGTGCGACCGGGGCTCGATCTGCCGCCTGCCGGGCTGGCGCACTACCGGCCGTTCGCGCGGCCCCTGCACGGCTCGGTCGGCTGCTACCTCGACGATCTCTACGTCGAGCCGGCGGCACGCGGAACCGGGGCGGTGGACGCGCTGCTGGCCGAGCTGCGTGCGCTGGCGAGCCGGCACGGATGGGACGTGATCCGCTGGATAACCTCCGAGACCAACCTGACCGCCCGCTCCACCTATGACCGGCTGGCCGGCCGGACCGGATACCTCACCTACGACATGCCGCCGGACGCATCGCCATCGGACTGAGCAGCACCACCTGAATCGAGTTCCGCCGGCCGGACCGAACCCAGCCCTGAATCGAGGACGTCCATGGCCACCGAGTTCCAGGTCACCATCGATTGCGCGGAGCCGGCCCGGCTGGCGCGGTTCTGGTGCGAGGCGCTGCACTACGTGCCCGAGCCGCCGCCGGCCGGCTACGACAGCTGGTACGGCTACCTGCGCGGCATCGGGGTGCCCGAGGACGAGCTCGAGGACGGCCCCGACGGCGACTACTGCGACTCGGTCATCGACCCGGCCGGCCGGGGGCCGCGGCTCTGGTTCCAGATCGTGCCCGAGGCCAAGCTGGCCAAGAACCGGCTGCACCTGGACCTCGACGTCGGGGGCGGCCGCCGCGCCCCGCTCGACGAGCGGCGGCGCCGGGTCCGGGCCGAGGCGGACCGGCTGGTCAAGGCCGGCGCCCGGCAGCTGAGCGTGCTCGACCAGGACGGCCTGGAGCATGTCGGAATCGTGATGCAGGACCCGGAGGGCAACGAATTCTGCCTGCACTGACGATTCCTGGCGCCACGTCAGGGTGGCAGGCGCCGGGGCCGTGAACAACCCTCTCGGTCAGCTCTTGCGTTGGTCAATTCGGTGCTTTTTACCGTCCCAGCGGCCTAGGCTCGCCGGCATGAACAACTATGGTGCGGACCTCGTGGCGGGAGAACGGCGCGAGGAACTGATCGCGGCGCTCCTGGAGGCCAAGCTGTCACCAGCGGCCGACGGAGTGGTCCGGCTGAACATGGATCTGCCGGTGAACTGCCCGCTGATCCGGGCCCTGATGCGGGTCGAGGCCGAGCTGATCCTGATGGACGCCGAAGCCATGGCCCACGGCCGTTTCGAGCACCGCACCAGCGATCAGCGCCGGGCCGACGCCTTCATGGCACTGGCCCTGCGCGCCGCCGACATCCCCGGCAACTAGCAGTCGCATCGGCCGGCTGTACTCGCAGTCGGGACGTGGGGGTCACGGAAGCTTCACCAGGTGCCCAAAATCGCGGGTGAACGCCGGAGTTCGAGAGACCAGTGTGAGCTTGCCGGCTGCGCCGGCGCGGAAGGTGATCCGGCAGCGGATCAGGTACGTGTGATCCGCTCGGGCCAGGAAGGGCTCGGGACAGCTTCCGGAGGCTACGTCCTGAAATGTCATCGACACGACGGAGACCGGATACTGGAAGCGAGACACGACGTACTTCACGGTGAACGGATAACTCTTGCCCGGTGTCGGCTTGCCTGAGTAGTCCTTCACACCGTTGAAATCCCTGACATACGGCTGGCCGAGATGACTGTCGAGGTCGGCGTCGTCCTGCTCTGACACCGGTCCGACCGAGACCCCAGCCACCTTGCTTGCCTCCGGGATGCCAGCCAAGTCCCCCACTTCGCCGCTGAGCGGCAACACCATCTCACCCCATCCGCTGGAGCCAATCGTAGTGATTACCAGCTGACCGGCTGACTCAGGCAGGAAGGTCATTTCGCAGCGGATCAGGTAGGTGTGACCCGGTCGGACCAGGAAGGGCCTGGGGCAGCTTCCCGCGGCGACGTCCCGCAGCACTATCAGTAGGGCGGACACCGAACGCTCCGCCTCCGGCACGACGTATTTCAGGGTGAACGAATAACTCTTGCCCGGCACCGGCTTCAGGTCGCGGAAGTCACGGACGAACGGGCCCGCGGAGCCGGTGAACTTGACCGACTGGCCCGCGTACGTGGAGGCGGCGTCCTCGGCTGACACCGGCCCGACCGAGACCCCAGGCACCTCGGTCGCCTCCGGGGCGTCGGGCACGTCAGCGAGGGTGGTTGGAGTCGCGTACCTCGGGCCTGGATGGGGGCACCAGGTCACCGAGTCATTCGGGCCCGGGTCGATGGACTTCGAGATCGAGGGCGTCGGGCTGGTGGAGTCTGGGTCTGATCGCCGGTCGCGGTCGGAGCTGATGATCAGCATGGTGCCGATTGCCAGCAGCGCGGCCACGGTGGCGGCCAGCAGCGGGACGCTCCAGGCAGCCACCGGATGGGGCGAAGGCCGCTCGGCCAGCCGTGACAGGTCCAGCGGCGGCGCCGAGCGGTGGCCGGTGAGCTCGACGTCGACGGCGGAGTTGACCAGGTCCTTGATGCGGGCGTCCAGGATGGTGGTGTCGGTGTCGTTCACGAGTGCCCTCCGAGGGTGGCGCGCAAGGTGGCCAGGCCGCGGCTGGCCGCCGAGCGGACGTGCCCGGGCGACATGCCGGTCGCGTCGGCGATCTCAGAGTCGCTGAGGTCGGCCAGGAAGCGCAGGGTCAACACCTCGCGCTGCCTGGCGGGCAGGACCGCCAGCGCCCGGCGGGCCGCCTGCTGATCGGCTGAGCGCAGCGACGGTTCGTCAGCCGGCGGGGCGTGCTCGTCCTCGCGACGCTGCCCCAGCCAGGTCCGCACCGTCCGACGCCGGCGCAGCGCCGAGCGGGCCCCGTTGACCACGCTGACCCGCAGGTAGCGCACCGCCGCACCGGGTTCGGCGAGCGTCGCCGTGCTGCGGTACAGGCCGGCGAAGGCGTCCTGCACCACGTCCTCGGCCGAGCTGACGTCATCGACGAGCCCCTGGGCCAGCCGGATCATCGGCCACCACTGGGTGCGGTAAAGCTCGTCGAAGTCAAACCCGCCCACCGGCGCAGGCGCCCGCCGGTCCGCGCGCGACCGGCCCGTGATCGAGCCCATCACGCGCTCGAGCCCGAGAAGTCCATCAGGGCCACCTCTTCGCTTCGCAACGTTAGTGAGCTATGGACGCATCACCACCAGTTTTGTTGCACGCACCGCGATGCTGTCGAACGCCCCGATTCCCGCGCGGCGGACTACCTCGCGGCCAGTGCAGCTAGGCCGGCTGAACATGGATCTGCCGGTGAACTGCCCACTGATCCGGGCCCTGATGCGGGTCGAGGCCGAGCTGATCCTGATGGACGCCGAAGCCATGGCCCACGGCCGTTTCGAGCACCGCACCAGCGATCAGCGCCGGGGCGACGCCTTCATGGAATTGGCCCTGCGCGCCGCCGACGTCCGCGGCAACTAGCGTCCCGCTGCGCCGAACCACCTCACGGCCAGCGCGGCTCGCAGGGACGAGTCGACTAGTAAGGCCGGGTCAGCTGTTGCGCCTCCGATCCTCCGGCGGGAGATCGCATCGCAGCCCACATGCTGCTGCCCCCGGCGGCCAGAAAGGTCACCTCGCAGCGGAGCAGGTACGTGTGGTTCGGTTGGATCAGGAACGGCTTCGGGCAGCTCCCGGAGGCGACGCGTTGGAAGGACAGCCACAGGACGGTATCCGGAGCGGCGGAATGCGCGACGTACTTCACGGTGAACCGGTACCTCTTGCCCGGCACCGGCTTGTCAGGGAAACCACCTGAACCGGCGGAATCGTCGATCGTCGGGCCGGCATTGACCCCGTCCCGGTGTAGGGCGGCGTCCTGTTCTGACACCGGACCGACCCACACCCCAGCTGTCTCGCTCGCCTCCCGGGCGCCGGCCGCTGCCTCGGCGTAGGTGGGAAAGTTCTCCGGATCCGGCTCCGGGCCGACGCAGTTCGACAATGCCGGTGACACCGACGGCCACGGCGGCAACACCACCTTGCTGGGTGGTTTCCCGACCGGCGGGCCGTTGAGGTTGAACGTGGCACTCGTCGTTCCGGTGAGTTCTCGATCGACGAACGTCGCCTTGCCGACGGTGCCGGCCTGGAGATCCACTCGGCAATGGATCAGGTAGGTGTGCCCCGGCCGGGCCACGAAGGGCTGGGGGCAGCTTCCGGAGGCGCCGTCGTGCAGGTCGCTCGACACGACCGAAGCCAGCCGGTCCGGCGCGACGGATGCCGGCTTGCTGACGGGCCCTACCACGTACCTGACGGTGATCGGGTAGAGCTTGCCCAATGCTGGCGGCTTGGGAACAGGAACGGGCATGGACCACAAGCCGGAGTCCTTGTACTGGACGGCTTCCTGGGCCGACACCGGCCCCACCGAGACGCCGGCGACCTCGCTCGCCTCCCGGGCGCCGGCCAACGCCTGGGAGTACGCGCGAGCTGCCGCTTCCCGGTCCGGACTGATGGATTTCGACACCGACGCCGACGCTGACGGCGCCGGGCTGGGCGAGTTCCCGGGCGGGCTGGAAGGCTTGTCGCGTTCGAAACCGATTGTCACAAGCGTCCCCACCGCCAGCAGCGCCGCCACCACGGCGGCCAGCACCGGGACGCTCCACCGGGCCACCGGATGGGCCGAAGGCCGCTCAGCCAACCGGGACCGGTCCAGCGGCGGCACCGCGCGGGGGGCCTCGAGTTCGCGATCGACGGCGGAGTTGATCAGGTCCTTGATGGTGGTGTCGAGGTCGTTCACAACTGCCCTCCAAGGGTGGCGCGCAAGGTGGCCAGGCCGCGGCTGGCGGCAGAGCGCACGTGCCCGGCTGACATGCCGGTCGCGTCGGCGATCTCGGAGTCGCTGAGGTCGGCCAGGAAGCGCAGGGTCAACACCTCGCGCTGCCTGGCGGGCAGGACCACCAGCGCCCGGCGGGCCGCCTCCTGCTCAGCCGAGCGCAGCGACCGCTCGTCGGCGGCCGGCGCGTGCTCATCCGCACGCGCCTGGCCCAGCCAGGTCCGGACCGTGCGGCGTCGGCGCAGCGCCGAGCGGGCCCCGTTGACCACGCTGACCCGCAGGTAGCGCACCGCCGCACCGGGTTCGGCGAGCGCTGTCGTGCTGCGGTACAGGCCGGCGAAGGCGTCCTGCACCACGTCCTCAGCGGAGCTGACGTCATCGACGAGCCCCTGGGCCAGCCGGATCATCGGCCACCACTGGGCCCGGTAGAGCGCGTCGAAGTGGCCGTCGGCCATCAGATCAGACACCGGCCGGTCAACGGCCGGCCGGCCGGTGATCGAGCCCGTCATGCGGTCGCGTCCATCAGATCCACCTCGTCGCCGGCAACGCTAGTGCGCTATGTCAGCTATGGACGCATGACGGCAGGATTTGTTGCACGGGTGGCGATCAGGTCGATCGACATGACCCACGAAGCGGCCAACCCCCATGGACCAGCGTTCCTCCGGGTATGTAAGGTTACCCTTACCTAACCTGGAGGGTTGTTCATGAAGTCTCGTACGAAGCGGGTCGCCCTGGCCGCCTCGGTGGTTGCCACGGCACTCGCGCTGACCGGCTGCGGTTCGGACAACGACGCCGGCGGCAGCGACACGCTGACCGTCTACAACGCCCAGCACGAGTCGCTCACCAAGGAGTGGATCGACGCCTTCACCAAGGAGTCCGGCATCAAGGTCGAGATGCGCCAGGGCGACGACTTCGAGATGGCAAACCAGATCAAGCAGGAGGGCGAGGACTCCCCGGCCGACGTCTTCCTCACCGAGAACTCCCCGGCCATGACGGTCGTCGAGAACGCCGGCCTGTTCGCCGACATCGACGACGCCACGCTGGCCCAGGTGCCGAGCCAGTACCAGCCGTCCACCGGCAAGTGGGTCGGCATCGCCGCCCGCTCGACGGTGTTCGTCCACAACAGCAAGCTGACCGAGGCGCAGCTGCCGAAGTCGATGATGGATCTGGCCGATCCGAAGTGGAAGGGCAAGTGGGGCGCCTCGCCGTCCGGCGCTGACTTCCAGGCCATCGTCAGCGCGATGCTCGAGCTCGAGGGCGCCGAGGCCACCCAGTCCTGGCTGGACGCCATGAAGACCAACTTCAAGCAGTACAAGGGCAACATCGCGGTGATGAAGGCGGTCAACGCCGGCCAGATCGACGGCGGCATCATCTACCACTACTACTTCGCCGGCGACCAGTCCAAGACCAAGGAGAACAGCAAGAACACCAAGCTGCACTTCTTCGGCAACCAGGACCCGGGCGCCTTCGTGAGCCTGTCCGGCGGTGGCGTGCTGAAGTCCAGCGACAACGCCGAGGCCGCGCAGCAGTTCCTGAAGTTCGTCACCGGCAAGACCGGCCAGCAGGTGCTGCAGAACGGCACCTCGTTCGAGTACCCGGTCGGCAGCGGCGTCGCGGCCAACGCCGCGCTCAAGCCGCTGACCGAACTGGACGAGCCCGACATCGACGAGGCCAAGCTCAACGGACCCGAGGTCGTCGAGATGATGACCAAGGCCGGGCTTCTCTAGCATCGCCCCGTGCCCACCGCCCTGTCCCCACCCGACGCCGCGATCACCGCGGACCGGCAGCGCCCCGGCCTGCCGGTCCGCGGTGGCGTCCGGGGCAGGGTGGGCCGGCCTGGTCTGAGCCGCCGGGCGCCGGTCGGGGTGCTGATCGCGGCCTTGGTGGTCTCGGCGCTGTCGCTGATCCCGCTGGGCTACGTCCTGGTGCAGACCGTGGCCACCGGCTGGGACCAGGCCTACGCCCTGATCGTGCGCCCCCGGGTCGGCGAGCTGCTGCGGCACACCACGGCGCTGGTGGCCACCACCGTCACCGGCAGCGTGCTGATCGGGGTGGCGGCCGCCTGGCTGGTCGAGCGGACCGACCTGCCGCTGCGCCGGTTGTGGGCCGTGCTGTTCGCGATGCCGCTGGCGGTACCGGCCTTCGTCACCAGCTACGGCTGGGTGTCGCTGTTCCCCACCATCGAGGGGCTGCGCGGCGCGACCCTGATCACCACGCTCGCCTACTTCCCGTTCGTGTACCTGCCGGTGGCGGCGGTACTGCGGCGGCTGGACCCGGCGCTGGAGGAGTCGGCCCGCTCGCTCGGGCACTCACCGGTCCGGGTGCTGTCCCGGGTGGTGCTGCCGCAACTGCGCACCGCCATCCTCGGTGGCGCGCTGCTGGTGGGACTGCACCTGCTGGCCGAGTACGGCGCGCTGCAGATGATCCGCTACTCCACCTTCACCACCGCGATCATGGAGCAGTACGAGTCCACCTTCAACGGCGCCGCGGCCACCATGCTGGCCACCGTGCTGGTCAGCCTGTGCCTGCTGCTGCTCACCCTCGATGTGCTGCTGCGCGGCCGGGGGCGCTATGCCCGGCTCGGCTCCGGCGCGTCCCGGCCGGCCCCGCGGGTCCGGCTGGGCCGGACCAGGCCGCTGGCCCTGCTGGCGGCAGCGGCGGTCTGCGGCGCGGCGATCGGGGTGCCGTTCGTGAGCGTCGGACGCTGGCTGATGCTCGGCGGCGGCGCGCTCTGGACGGCGCCGGAGCTGCCGCTGGCCCTGCTCAGCACGCTCACCCTGGGGCTGTACGCCGCGGTGCTGACGACGGCGGTCGCGCTGCCGGTGGCCTGGCTGGCGGTGCGCCACCGCGGCTGGGGCTCGACCCTGATGGAGCGCTGCACCTACCTCGCCAGCGCGATGCCCGGCATCGTGGTGGCGCTGGCCTTCGTGACCGTGGCGATCCGCTATGCCCGGCCGATCTACCAGAGCACCCTGCTGATCGTGGTGGCCTACGCCCTGCTGTTCCTGCCCCGGGCGATGGTCAGCCTGCGGGCCGGCATCGAGCAGGCGCCGCCCGAACTCGAGGAGGCGGCCAAGGCGCTGGGCAGCCCGCCGTCGCGGGTGTTCGGCCGGGTCACCCTGCCGCTGCTCGCGCCGGCTCTGGCGGCCGGCGCCGCCCTGGTGTTCATGGCGGTGGTCACCGAGCTGACCGCGACGCTGCTGCTGGCGCCGACCGGCACCCGGACGCTGGCCACCGAGTTCTGGTCGCTCAGTTCGGAGATCGACTATGCCGGGGCGGCGCCGTACGCGATGCTGATGATCGTGCTGTCCGTCCCGGTGTCGTGGTTCCTGCTGGTGCAGTCGCACCGGATGGCCGGCCGGTGAGCGCGCTGACGGTCCGCCGGGTGCACAGCGCCTACGGCCCGGTGCCGGTGCTCAGGGGCATCGACCTCGACATCGCCGACGGCGGCACCACCGCGATCGTCGGGCCGTCCGGATGCGGCAAGACGACGCTGTTGCGGGTGATCGCCGGTTTCGAACGCCCCGACCCCGGCTCGGTGTTCATCGGGGACCGGCAGGTCTGCGGCGACGGCGTCTGGGTGCCGCCGCACCGGCGCGGGCTCGGCTACGTCGCGCAGGACGGGGCGCTGTTCCCGCACCTGACGGTGGCCCAGAACATCGCCTTCGGCCTGCCCCGCACCGAGCGCCGGTCCCGGGCCCGGATCACCGAGCTGCTCGAGCTGGTGAGCCTTGACCCGGACTACGCCGACCGCAGGCCCGACCAGCTCTCCGGCGGCCAGCAGCAGCGGGTGTCCCTGGCCCGGGCGGTGGCGCCGCGGCCGGCCCTGGTGCTGCTGGACGAGCCGTTCAGCGCGCTGGACGCCGGGCTGCGCGCCAGCACCCGGGCCGCGGTGGCCGAGGCGCTGGCCGAGCAGGGCGTGACCACGCTGCTGGTCACCCACGACCAGTCCGAGGCGCTGTCGTTCGCCGACCAGGTGGGCGTGATGAGCGCCGGCCGGTTGACCCAGATCGGCCCGCCGCGCCAGATCTACGAGGCGCCGCTGGACCTGGCCACGGCCGCCTTCGTCGGTGACGCGGTCACTCTCGCGGGCGCGCTGGCCGGCTCGGTCGCCGAGTGCGCGCTGGGCAGCGTGCCGATCCAGCCGCCGGCGACCGGGGACGGCACCGGCACCGGCACCGTGATGCTGCGTCCGGAGCAGATCGAGCTCACCGACTCCTCCTCCGACGGCGATGACCTGGCCGTCTTCGGCGTCGTGGAGGACGTCGACTACTACGGCCACGACACGATGGTGACGATCCGGCTGGACGAGCCGCGCTCCAGCGTGATCAGCCTGCGGCACACCGGGACGGCCGCGCCCGCCACCGGCGACAAGGTGGGGCTGCGGGTACGGGGCCCGGCGCGCTGGTTCCCGGCCGACTGAGCTGGTTCCGGCCGGCTGAGCTGGTTCCCGGCCGGCTGAGCTGGGTCAGACCTTGGAGCTGCGGCGCAGCCGGATCCAGCGGTAGCCCCAGCCGTTCAGCTCCAGGTGCGCCAGGTTCTTCGCCGGCGGCTCGTACCGGCCGTCGGCCAGCACCTCGTGCGGCCTCTTGCCGGTGTCGATGCCGCTCAGGTCCAGCGTCACCGGCGTCGCGGCGAGGTTGTGCAACAGCAGGATCGCGCCTTCCGGGGCGTCGAAACGGTGCGCCAGCACCGAGCGCGGCAACGGCCGGTCGATCACGCTCACCTCGCCCACGCCGATCTCCGGGCACTCCCGCAGCACCCTGATCAGCTCCTCGAACCAGCGCAGCAACGACTGCCGGTCCAGCTGCTGGGCCTCGACGTTCACCCGCTTGGCGGAGTAGGCGCCCCGGGTCGACACCGGCCTGATCAGCTCGGCGACCGGGGCGGTGGAGAAGCCGGCCGCCCGGCTGTCGTCCCACTGCATCGGGGTGCGGACCGAGAGCCGGCCGGGCAGCGCCAGCTGCTCGCCCATCCCGATCTCCTCGCCGTAACGCAGCACCGGGGTGCCCGGCATGCTGAACTGCAACGCGTAGGCCAGCTCGATCCGGGCCCGGTCGCCGTTCATCATCGAGGCCAGCCGGCGGCGGATGCCCCGGCCGTAGATGCGCATGTCCTGCTTGGGGGCGAAGGCCGCCATCACGTCGCTGCGCTGCTCGTCGGTCAGCTTGCTCAGATCGAGCTCGTCATGATTGCGCAGGAAGGTCGCCCACTGGGCCATCGCCGCCAGCTTGGGCATGCTGCCCAGCGCCTCGACCAGCGGCTCGGCCTCACAGCGGGCCAGCGCCAGCCACAGTTTGGCGTTGAGGCCGAAGGCGAACATCAGGTGGGCGCGGTCGTTGGGCCCGTCCAGCGCCGCGGCGCAGTACTTGGGAAGGTCCTCGGGGGCGACGTTGGCCTCGCACAGCAGCACCGCCTCGCCGTTGCGCCACTGGATGTCCTGACGCCAGTCGTCGAGGATGGTGAAATCCATCGGGCCCGGGTTGACGCCGGGGGTGGTCTGCTCGATCACGAACGGCGCCGCGTCGATCCGGAAGCCGGACGCTCCCAGCTGCAGCCAGAAGCCCATCACCTTCTTGATCTCGGCGCGCACGGCGGGGTTCGACCAGTTCAGGTCGGGCTGGAACTCGTAGAAGCGGTGGTAGTACCAGAGCTTGGCCGCGTCGTCCATCGTCCAGGTCTCGGTCTGCTCGCCGGGAAACACCATGCCCTGGCGGCGGTCCGGCGGCTCGTCCTCGGTCCAGACGTAGAAGTCGCGGTACGGGGAGTTCGGGTCGCTGCGCGCGGACTGGAACCACGGGTGCTGATCGGAGGTGTGGTTGACCACCAGGTCCAGCACCAGCCGGATGCCCCGCGAGCGGGCCTGGGTGGCCAGCTCCACGAAGTCGCCGAGGGTGCCCAGCTGCGGGTGGACGCCGTAGTAGTCGCTGATGTCATAGCCGCCGTCGCGCTTGGGCGAGGGGTGGATCGGGTTGAGCCACAGGCAGGTCACGCCGAGCCGGGCGAGGTAGTCCAGCCGGCTGATCAGCCCGGGCAGGTCTCCGCAGCCGTCGCCGTTGGAGTCCTGATAGGTGTCGACCTCGATGCAGTAGATGACCGCTTCCTTGTACCAGCGCTCAGACACCCGCAGTCCCTTCGGTCCGGTGCAGCGGTGACGGGAGTGCCATTAGACCAGCAGCGCCGCAGTTCGAGGCGTCGTGTTCGGCGCGCGGCCCTTCACAAGTCTATGTAACAAACTTGTTAAGCCGACCTCTTCACGCCCTGAACCCGGCTACCTTGGATTGTCATTATTCATCCGTCGAGAGACTTCTCGTGAACTTTGCCGCCTTACAGGCGTGGGCCGGCCGGCGCACGCTCCGGTTCTGGATTCCGGCCGCCTTCGTCGCCTTCGTGCTGGTCGTCGCGGCACTTCCGCGGCAGCAAACCTCGGACGCCCGGACGGCGCCGAACGGGCTGCATGCGACCGCCACCAGCTCGCCCTCGCCGAGTGCCGGCACGAGCAGCGCGGCGCTGGCCGAAGCTGCCGCCGCGGCGAGCCGGGCGGCGCTGGCGTCCGGGCAGGCGGCCCAGTCAGCCGTCGCGTCCCGCTCGGCGGCCGCGGCTTCCCGCTCCGCTGCGGCATCCCAATCCGCTGCGGCGTCCCGGGCTGCCGCCAGCGCGGCGACATCGCGCTCGGCCGCCGCTTCCCGCTCCGCTGCGGCCTCTCGCTCCGCTGTCGCCTCACGCTCCGCTTCCGCCAGCGCGTCCGCGTCCCGATCTGCCGCCGCGTCACGCTCGGCTGCCGCAGCCGAAGCGTCCCGATCAGCGGCCGCCGAAGCGTCCCGGTCCGCCGCAGCGCAGCCGCCCGCTCCCACCGAGGACTGCGGCGGCTATGACCCCTGCATTCCACCCGGCCCGGACGTCGATTGCGCCAGCGGTAAAGGCAACGGCCCTCGCTACGTGCAAGGACCGGTCTCTGTGACCGGCGACGACCCCTACGGCCTGGATTCGGACCTGGACGGAATCGGCTGCGAGTAGCGGCCCGATTCAGCCGGTGCCGGCATGCGGTCACGCTATGTGCTCTCCCGCCTCTTGGTGGCGGGCTTCCTGAGCGACACAATGCCGCTGTGAGGACCTACGTCGGGGTGACTGATACCCGGTGGTATCGGTTCCTCGCCGCACGGCCCCATCTTGAGGAAGTGAATTTCTGGCGCCCGGGAGGCGACCGCCGATTCGGTGCGCTGACACCCGGTGAACCTTTCCTCTTCAAAACCCACTCTCCGCACAACCAGGTTGTGGGTGGTGGTTTCTACAGCGAGTTCGCGTCGTTGCACGTCTCGGAGGCCTGGGAGTTCTTCGGCGAAGGGAACGGTGCCGAGAGCCTGCAAGAATTGCGGATCCAGGTGGGACGTTACCGAGCCCAACCGATCGCCCCGGAGGACGACCCGAAGATCGGCTGCGTTTTCATACGGGACACGCGACTCTTTGCACCGGAAGACACAGTGGGTCCGCCGCCCGACTTTGCCTCCAACATCGTCCAAGGCAAGACCTACGACCTCACGACGTCCTCAACGGCCAGCTATTTCGAAGCGGTGATGAGAAGGCTGCTCGACGCTCCGGCGAACCCTGCCGAGGTCCCGCCATGGCACCGGCCGGGGCCGGTGTACGGCGATCCGCGGCTGACCCCGTACCGGCTTGGCCAACACGCGTTTCAAGCGAAGGTCTTGGACGCCTACTCCCGCCGTTGCTCGATCACCGGAGACAAGATCCGACCGGTCTTGCAAGCGGCACACATCCGCCCGTTGCCAGTGGGTGGGGAGCATCGCCTGGACAACGGCCTGCTGCTTCGATCTGACGTGCACACCCTGTTCGATCGTGGGTACCTGGGAGTCGATCCCAAGTACCGCCTGCTGGTCAGCCGTCGGTTGCGCGAGGAGTTCGGAAACGGCGAGCAGTTCTACGCTCGCGCCGGACAAACGATCAGCGTGCCGGAGCGCCGCCATGACCGTCCGAACCCGGAATTCCTCGAGTGGCATGCCGATGAGGTGTTCCGGGCTTCCTAGCCGATTAGCGGAAGATCGTTGGCCGCCCAGCAGGGCCACACGCCGACCGAAGCCCTGCTCAGCGGCCAACCATCGCCTCCGGCCGTCAGAACCGACCCATCAGCCGGGCAGCAGCGCTCAGTCCGGCAGCAGCGGGACGGTGAGCCCGGGATCGACGTTGAGCAGCACCCCACGGGTGATGGCCGAGCTGCCGTAGCGGTCCTTGACCCGATCCACCACCGAGTCCAGCTTGTGCGGGCTGCGGCGCTCGAACGGCAGCTCCAGCTGGATGGCGTCGGCGTTGTCCAGGTTGCTCAGCGTCACCCCGATCAGCGTGATGCCCTGCTCCCGGATCAGCCCGGCGTTGGCCCGCAGCAACCGGCGCAGCGCGGTCAGCAGCACCGCGGTGTCGTCGGTGGCCGCGGCCAGCGTGTGCGATCGGGTGACCCGGTTGAAGTCGTCGAAGCGCAGCCGCAGCACCACGGTCCGGCAGACCCGGTTGGCCCCGCGCAGCCTGCGGCAGACCCGGTCCACCAGCACGATCAGCCGGCCGTCCAGCTCGGCGGGTGAGAGCCGGCGGCGGCCGAGCGCGGCCTGCGCGCCGATGGACCGGCGCCGGCGCCCGACGGTGACCGGCCGGGGATCGGAGTTGTGGGCCAGCGCGTGCAGGTGCCGCCCGGACGCCGCCCCGAGCATCGCCATCAGCGCCCGCTCGTCCACCGCGGCCAGCTCGGCGACCGTGGAGATCCCGCGATTGCGCAGCTTCTCGGTGGTGACCCGGCCGACGCCCCACAGCCGTTGCACCGGCAGCGGGTAGAGGAAGGCCAGCTCACCGTCGACCGGCACCACCAGCAGGCCGTCCGGCTTGGCGACCGCGCTGGCGACCTTGGCCAGGAACTTGGTGCGGGCCACCCCGACGGTGATCGGCAGGCCGACCCGCTCACGCACCGCCCGCCGGAGGCCCGCCGCGATCTCGGGCGCGGGGCCGGCGATCTTGCGCAGCCCGCGGACGTCGAGAAAGGCCTCATCGATCGACATCGGCTCCACCAGCGGCGTGGTGTCGGCGAAGACCTCGAACACCGCCTTGCTGGCGGCCGAGTACGCGCTCATCCGGGGTGGCACCACGATCGCCTGCGGGCACAGCTGCCGGGCTTGCCGTCCGCCCATCGCGGTGCGCACGCCGCAGGCTTTGGCCTCGTAACTGGCAGCCAGCACCACACCGCCGCCGACGATCACCGGACGGCCGCGCAGCCGCGGGTCATCGCGCTGCTCGACCGAGGCGTAGAACGAGTCCAGGTCGGCGTGCAGGATCGACGGTTCGACAACCACCGCTACAGAATCGCACAAGTGTTCGATTAAAGGTAGCTCTTCCGCGCCGGTCAGGCGAGCGTGGCGAGCACCTCGCGTACCTCGTCGTAGGTGTCTGCCAGCCCCGGTTCGGCCAGCCGGCGCCGCTCCAGCCGGACGCCGACCAGGTGCCGGGCCAGGTAGAAGCGCGCCCGCAGCTCGTCCTCGCCGGAGGAAGGCAGCGGACCGTAGCTGTCGAAGAACGCCGCGCGCTCGGCCCCCTGGCGCTGGAGGGCGCGATAGATAGTCCAGTCGGCCAGCGGGTCGCCCCACCAGCCGCGGTCGGAGTCCACCAGGCCGGTGATCGTCGGCGCCGCCGCGGCCGGGTCGAGCAGCACGTTGACGGTCCACAGATCACCGTGCAGCAGCCTGGGCTCGCTGACCTCGTCGAGCACGGCGTGGCGTCGGGCGGCCGCGTCGGCCAGCCGGTGAACGTCCTCGGCGTCCAGGCCGGCGTCGCGCAGGTCGGCCGCCGCGTCGGTGAAGTAGCCGACCAGCGCCTGGCTCCAGGTGTCATACGCCGGGCCGGCTACCGGGCCGAACCGCCGGCCGCGCACCTCGTGCACGGTTCGGGCGATGCCGCCCAGCTGGCCGTAGAAGCCCGCCCAGGCCGGCCGCGGGTACCCCGCGAGCCCGTCGGGGGCCGGCACCCCGTCGAGCAGGCTCTGGAAGAGGTAGTCGCGTCCGAGCAGCTGGTGGGTGAAGTCGACCGCGAGCGTGCGCGGCGTCAGCTCGCCGAGGCCGGCCAGGTAGGGGGCGGTGGCGTGCTCGTTGCGCATCAGCGCGCGCTCGATGCGAAACTGCCGGGCGGGCTCGGGCGCTACCCGCAGGATGACCGGCCGGCGACCGTCAAGCTCCACCCGGTAGGTGCTGTTGTAGGCGCCGAGGCCCAGCTCGGTGGCCGAGGTCACGTCGACGCCGGCGCCGAACGCCCGCCGGCACATCGCCCGGACCTGCTCGGCGCTCACCGATTCCTGAAAGGCGCCTGCCGCACGCTCGATCGGCCGAAACTCCACGTGTCTCCTTCTGCCTCATCATGCTCAACCACCGGGTAACGATTCGGTAAGGCGTGCTGGCGGATTGGCTAGATAAATACGGCATTGACCGCATGTTCACTGGTGCGGTGTCGAGGTGATTGGTCCGGTCCCGTCACGCTTTCTCTTGATAGCCCTTCCGCGGAGCGCTAAAAATTTTCCCATCGAATGTATTAATCCGGCGTCGGAGGGTTCTTACCCCTGCGTACGAGGAGGAGATGCACCGGTCGTCCGCGGATAACAGTTCCGACCCGGACGTCGGGATCGAAGAAAGCGCAGGGCCAAGCACATGCACGGCAGCACGGGGGTTCGGTCATGACCGGCCTTGTCGTTCTCGGCGCCAACACCAAGGTGGCCCAGGCGGCCGCGACGCTTCCGGTGGACCTCATCCACGTCCAGCACCCGGGCGCCTCCGACGCGCCCGAGCTCGAGAACGGCGCCGCCACCGTCTTCACCGTGGACTACCGCGAGCCCGCCACCTTCACCACGTTCATCGACGAGGTGCTCGCGCCGCTGTCGCCGCTGGCGGTGGTCTCGCTCACCGAGCCGGGGCTGGAGCCGGCGGCGGCCGCCACCGAGCGGCTGGGAACCCCCGGCACGGCGCTGAGTGTCGTGCAGGCCATCCGCAACAAGCTGATCATGCGCCGCGTCCTCGCGCACAAGGCCCCGCACCTCAATCCCGCGTTCGCCGCCGGGGACGACCCGGACGCCATCGCCCGGCTGTTCGCCGAGCACACCCCGGTCATCGCCAAGCCGGTCGACGGCAGCGGCAGCAGCGAGGTGGCGCTGATCCACCGGCCGGCCGACCTGCCGCCGCACCGGCGCACCGCCGCCACCCTGCTCGAGCAGTTCGTCGGCGGACTCGAGGTCAGCGTCGAGTCGCTGTCGGCCGGCGGGCGCCACACCACGATGGGCATCGCCCAGAAGGGCACCACCACCGGATTCGTCGAGCTGAGCCATGTCATGCCCGCCCCGTCGCTGACCGAGCGGCAGCGGCAGCTGGTCGAGCGGGCCGTGGCCGAGGTGCTCGACGCGCTCGGCCTGACCGACGGCCCCAGCCACACCGAACTCAAGATCGACGGTGACCAGGTCACCGTCATCGAGACCCACAACCGGATGGGCGGCGACGGCATCGCCGACCTCGTCCAGCTCACCACCGGCGTCGACTGGCGCCGCTCGGCCCTGGGCTGGGCGGTCGGCGGCGGCGCCCCGCGGACGGCCGCCATCGCGCCCGCCGCCGCAACCGTGTTCTTCACCGCCCCACCCGGGCAGGTGACCGCCGTGGCCAGTCAACCCACCCTGGCGCACGGCAGCATCGTCGACTGGGCCATCTCGGCCCAGGTCGGCGAGACGGTGAAGCCGCTGCAGAGCTCCCTGGAGCGGTTGGGCTTCGCCGTCCTGACGGCAGACAGCGCCGAACAGTGCGCGCTGGCCGTGGCAGAGCTGACGGCCCTGCCGATCGTGACGACCCAACCCGCCCGGTAACCCGCAGTCCGCCGGGTCACCGGGCGCCGGACCCACTCGCATCCGAGGGACCCCCGGCATCGCCAGAGACCACCCGTACCGCCAGCCCTACAACTACTCCAGAGGACGACATGCTCGTAGACAACGCCCCCATCGCTTACGACTTCCACGGCGACACCCCGTTCACGGTCCCGTTCGCCGAGATCCGTCCCGAGGACATCCATATCTATCTCGACCTCGACACCAAGGTCGGCAGGAACACCTGCGGGCAGAAATGCGCCCACTGCTGGTTCGTCAACTACGAGAAGGTCTATAACAAGTCCTTCGAGATGGCCGAGGGTCCGCTGATCAAGGCGAGCCTGGAGGCGCAGGGGTACCGGGTCTACCCGCGCTACGTCGACAGCTTCGCCTACGACGGCGAGTTCATGCGGATGTACGGCCCGGCCAACAACCGGGAGTTCCGCCAGGAGTCCGACCACAAACCCACCGAGACCATGGAGAAGGGCGACGCCTGGACCAGCGGCCGGCCGTTGCTGGCCGACAACTACATCGAGCTGCTCGACCTCGCGCGCGAGAGCGGCTACGGCACGATCTCCATCACCTACCACGGCGTGATCGACGAGAACCTGGCCGTCATCGACGACGGCAGCTACCCGATCAAGGGCGTGTTCAGCGGCGCGGACACCGAGCGGGTGCTCGCCCGCATCCAGGACTACAACCGGCAACGGCGGCTGACGGCCCAGCGCACCGGCGAGCCGGCTGATGAGTTCCGGGTCAACATCGGCGTCACGGTCGGCCGGCACAACCACGGCCGCGAGTCGCTGGTCCGCTACGCCCATTACTTCAACGCGCTCGGCGTCGACACGGTGCGGTTCAACAACTTCTCAGACCACGGCGGCCGGCACCCGCAGCTGCAGCTGGACCACCCCGAGATCGAGCAGGCCTACCGCGACCTGAAGTGGCTGCACGACAACGTGGAACTGCGCTTCCAGCTCGCGGTCAGCGAGGACTTCGGCACGTTCGGCATCAAGGCGATGGGCTTTCCCGGCCACGTGGGATGGTGCCGGGCCGGCCGCCAGCTGTTCGCGGCCATCCCCGCCGAGGAGCAGCTGCTGTCGGACTCCGACGGCGAGCGCCTGGAGAAGATCGGTGACATCGTCGGCTGCGTCAACACCTTCGAGCCGCACCTGGGCATCCTGGTGCGCAGGCTCAGCGGGCCGGACCGGCAGGTCAGCTACACCGCGCAGTTCGACCACCAGGCGATCAACGACTTCACCGGCAAGCGCCTGGCCGGCGTCTACAAGGACGGCTGCTTCGCCCGCGAGCTCTCCGAGGAGGTCGGGCTGGTGTCCCGGGTTCCCGAGCGCCGCCGGCTGCCCGTCCTGCAGAGCCGCTGAGAGAGGACCGTCTTAAGATGCCATCGGTTCTGATCTTCGCCAAGACGCCCTACTCCAAGACCCCGTATGACCAGTGGCTGGCAGGCTCGGGCTTCGAGCCGGTGATCCTGACCCCCCGCGAGTACGCCGAGGGCTATGCCCACCTGCCCCACGTCCACGCCTTCGACGACTACGACACCAACCAGCTGGTCGACAAGACCGCGCTGCGGCTGGCCCAGAGCCATCAGGTGCAGGCCGTGTTCGCCCGCGCCGAGGCAGACGTGGTGCGCGCCGCGCAGCTGCGCGAGCTACTGGGCCTGCCGGGCCAGCACACCGCCAGCGCGCTGGCCTTTCGGGACAAGGTGTTGATGAAGAACCACCTGGCCGGCGGGCCGGTGGAGATCCCGGCCTACAGCGCGCTGGACTCGGCGTACACCGCTCTGGATTTCATCGAGCAGCACGGCTACCCGGTGGTGATCAAGCCGGTGTCGGAGTCGGGCTCGCTCGGCGCCAACATCATCAACGACGAGACCGACCTCGACAACTACCTCCGCCACCCGTGGCGGGGCGTCAGCCAGATCGAGAAGTTCATCGAAGGGCCGATGTTCCACATCGACGGCCTGGTGATCAACGGCGAGGTGGCCTTCATCCACGCGTTCCGCTACGTCAACGACTGCCTGGCGTTCCGCAACAACGACTGGCTGGCCCACCACTCGCTGGCGGCGGAGGACCCGCTGTTCGAGCGGCTGGTCTCGGCCACCAGGTCGGTGCTGGCGCAGCTTCCGACGCCACGCCACACCGCCTTCCACACCGAGCTCTGGCTCACCCCCGATGACCGGGTGGTGTTCTGCGAGATCGCCAGCCGGACCGGCGGCGGCATGATCCCCCCGATGGTCAGGTACTGCTTCGGCATCGAGCTGGACAAGGAGTGGCTCTACGCAGAGTGCGGCCTGCCCAACACGTTCCCGGCGCCTCAGTACCGCCCCGGCGGCGGGCTGCTGATCCCGCCGTCCCGCGGCCTGCTGGAATACCTGCCGATGGGGGGCGAGCCGGACTGCGTCCGGGAGGTGAGCATGGCAGGAAGTTCGGGCCAGGTGTATCAGGGAGGGGTCAAGTCGGGTCTTTACCTTGCGGGATACGTCGTTGCCGGCCAGACCGAAGACGACGTAGCCGCGAACATGGAGACCGTGGCCACCTGGTTCAACGAACAGGCCAGGTGGGCGCCGGTCGGAGCCTGATCACCGGGCCCATGTTGACCACCTGGCCAACTTAAAGCTCGAAGCGGAGACAGTGTCGTGATCCACCGGCAGACCTCATTCGAAACCCGCCTGGTACGCGCGGGATGGGAGCCGCACCTGCAGGAGGGCTACATCAACCCGCCGGTCTACCGGAGCTCGACGGTCCTCTACTCCGACGTCGCCAGCATGGAGCGCTCGCAGGCCGACCCGCTGCGGCGGGACCTGCCGACGTACGGGCGCTTCGGCACCCCCACCAGCCGGGCCTTCGAGCTGGCGCTGACCGAGCTCGAGGGCGGCTACGCCGCGGTGGTGACCTGCTCGGGTCTGGCCGCCATCACGACCGCGCTGATGGCCTTCGTCAAGGCAGGGGACCACATCCTGGTGAGCGACTCGGTCTACACCTCCAGCCGGCGATTCTGCGACTCGCTCGCCGCCTTCGGGATCGAGACCGAGTACTACGACCCCCGCGTCGCCGGCGGGATCGCCGACCTGCTGCGCCCCAACACCCGCCTGGTGTACCTGGAGTCGCCCGGCTCGACCACCTTCGAGGTCCAGGACGTGCCGGCGATCACCAGCGTGTGCCGGGACCGCGGCGTCGTCACGATCGTCGACAACACCTGGGCCACCCCGGTGTTCTGCCGGCCGCTGGAGCTGGGGGCCGACGTGGTCGTGCACTCGGCGACCAAGTACCTCACCGGTCACGCCGACAGCATCCTGGGCGCGATCGTCTGCACCGAGGACACCTACGGCCCGGTCCGCAGCGCCGCGATCCGGCTGGGCCAGACCGCCGGCGCCGACGACGTCTACATGGGCCTGCGCGGCATCCGCACCCTGGGGGTCCGGCTGCGCCAGCACCACCAGCAGGCGCTGGAGCTGGCCCGCTGGCTGCAGGAGCAGGACGAGGTCAGCCAGGTGCTCTACCCGGCGCTGCCCGGTGACCCCGGGCACGAGCTGTGGCGCCGGGACTTCTCAGGCGCCGCCGGGCTGTTCAGCATCGTGCTGAACCCCTGGTACGGCAAGGCCGAGGTGGACGCCATGCTGGAGCGGCTGCGGCTGTTCGGGCTGGGGCACAGCTGGGGCGGGTACGAGAGCCTGATCGTGCCGGCCGACCCGTCCGCGCACCGGCTGCCCGGCTCCTGGCAGGAGCCCGGCATCGTGCTGCGGGTGCACGTCGGGCTCGAGGACGTCGAGGACCTCAAGCGGGATCTGGCGGCGGGGCTTCGACAGCTGTCTCAGGACTGCTGCTCTGAGCTGGCAGCGGTCTGAGCAGTTAGCAGCGGTCTGAGCACCACCGCGGTCAGCACACCGGCCGCGGTGGTGACGGCGCCGAAGTAGAGCCAGCCGTTGGGCGTCGGGAACAGCAGGCTGGTGATCAGCCACGGCCCCACGATGGACTGCATGGAGTTGCCGAGCTGGAAGGTCGACAGGTACTCCGTCCGGCGGTGCGGGTCGGCCAGGTCGTAGGAGATCGTCCAGCTGCTGCCGGCCTGCCAGAGTTCGGCGAACGTCAGCAGCAGGATGGCGAGAGTCGCCAGCGCCAGAACCGCCCAGACCCGCTCGGTGAGGTGCGCGAGCTGGCTGGCCACGCCGAAGCCGGCCAGCGCCAGCCCGGCCCACAGGGCCGCGCGCACCGCGCCGGGCAAGGTCTGGCTGGTCCTGGCGAACCGGGCCTGCAGCAGCACGGCCAGCACCGTGTTGACGGTGACCAGCACGCCGACGAACACCGCCGGCAGGGTGGTGTGCTCGGTGTACCAGAGCGGGAACGCGATGGCCAGCAGGGTCATGTGGACGACCAGCACGCCATTGAGGGCGGCGGCGGCCAGGTAGCGGGGGTCGGCGACCAGCCGGAGCTTGCGCCGGGCCACCCCGCCGGGGCCGGCGGTGACCCGGTGGATGCCGATCCGCCGCAGCAGGACGGCGACGACGAAGTAGGACAGCGCGTTGCCGCCGATCAGGATCAGGAACGCCGTCCGGGACCCGGTGCCGATGGAGACGGTGGCGACCACCGCGCCGAGGCTGAACCCGATGTTGCGGACGGCCCGGATCTTGGCCAGCGTGTCGACCCGGTCGGCGGCCGGCACCGACGAGCTGACCACCGCCTGGTGCACCGGCGGGATGGTGGCGTCGGTCAGGCCGATGAACGCCGCGGTGAGGGCGAACAGCGGAAAGTCAGTGACGAAGCAGAACGCCGTGTAGCAGATGCCCCGCAGCACCTGCATGCCGATCAGCACCCGGCCCGCCGGGATCCGGTCGGCCAGGATGCCCACCGGGACGCCGCCGAGCAGGCCCACGACGCCGCCGATGGACAGGCCCGCGCCCACCTGGGCCGGGGACAGGCCCACCACGGTGACGAAGTACAGCGCCGAGCCGGTGAGGTACATGCCCGAGCCGATGGCGTCGACCAGCGCCACCACCGACAGCTGGCGGCCGGCCTTCGACCCCGGGATCAGCTGGCCGTGCAGGGCCCGCATCGCCCAGTGCCGGCTCGGCGCCGGCGGGCTGCCGGTGGTCCCCAGACTCATGACGCCGTGGTGACCACGATCGCGTTCGCGGCGCGGTCGGCGTCCTGACGTGCCTGCGCGGCATCGGCTGACCGCAGCACCAGATAACCGACCCGGTCCCAGGACGACCGGATCGGCCCGATCCGGTCACCCGGCTGGGCGGTGATCCTGACCCGCTGGACGCCGGGCAGCGTCGCGGCCTCTTCGGCGCCGGCCACCTCGGTCACCGTTCCCGGCGCGGTGGTCAGGAACCGGACGGTCGCGCCGTAGGGCGGCTCGACAGGCAGCTGCGGGTCAGCGCCCAGCATCAGGGTCAGGTAGGCCAGCACGAAGGACCGGTCGAAGGCCAGCGAGATCAGCGTGGCGATCTCGTCGCCGGGCACCCGGGCGGCGCATTCGACCAGGACGGGGCACTGCTCGCTGACGATCCACTCGCAGTGCAGCACGCCGGTGTCGAAGCCGGCCGCGGTGAACAGCCGGGTGGTGGACTCGATCAGGCTGGTGTAGTCCTCACCGGTGCGCGCCCCAGGCACGGTGTGGCCGAGCTCCACGGGGTGCTCACCGGGCACCAGCTGCTTGGCCGTCACGTTGGCGAAGCACCGGCGGCCCTGGCGGACCAGCATCTCGACGCTGTACTCCGGTCCGGAGATGGCTTCCTCGACTATCACCTCCGATCGGATTCCCGAGGCCGGAACCAGCTTCGCCTCGTCGACCGCGCTGGCGTGCTCGAACGCGGCGGCCGCCTCACCGGTGTGCGGGTTGACGAACCGGACGCCCAGGCTGGCCTGGCGGGCCGTCGGCTTCACCACGCACCGGACGCCGACCTCGTCGACGAAGGCAGCTGCCTCGGCGGCGCTGGACACCACCGCGAACCGGGGGTTGCGCAGTCCCGCCGCGGCGGCCGTCCGGCGTTGCCGGGCCTTGTTCCGGAACACCGCGGCGGCTTCTGGGCCGGCCCCCGGCAACCCCAGCAGGGCCGCCAGCCGGGCCGCCGGCTCGACCGCGTACTCGCTGCCCGGCAGTACCGCCCGGGCCGCCCGCAGCGCCGGCTCGGCCGCGACCAGCGCGTCGATGTTCGGCAGTTCCTGGTACTCGGTCAGCATCAGCCGCCCGACCAGCGGATCGGCGTCGGTGGCCTTGGCGACCTCACGGTTGGCCGCGACCACCGGATCCTCGATCACCAGGACGCCGCCGGCCGGCACCCGCTCGGCCAGCGGCTCCAGCAGGGTCCGGCTGTAGCCGACCAGGACGATGGCGCCGGGACCCAGCCCGGACAGGTCGAACCCGGTCATGATTCGGGCTTGGCCGGTGTGGTTCGGAACTCGGCCGAGAGCGTGTGGTGCAAGGCGTTCTCCTGGGCAACTCGAACCACCCGAGGGGCCATGGGTGCCAGCGATCCTACCCAGCGGTGACGCCCGCCGGAAGAGGGCCGCGGCAGGGTTCGGCCGCCGGTTTCAGGGTGGTTCGCAGGCCGGTTCGGCGTGGTTCGGCAAGCCGGTTCAGCGTGGTTCGGCAGGGCCGGTTCAGCGTGGTTCGGCGGGTGGTTCCCGCTGGTCGCCGATTCCGCGCTGCACCCAGGCGACGTCGTGCCAGCTGCCGTGCTTCCAGCCGACCCGGCGGTAGATCCCGGCGGGCTCGAATCCCAGCGCGCGGTGCAGCCCCTCGCTCGCGTCGTTGGGCAGGGTCATACCGGCCAGCAGCATCCGGTAGCCGCGCTCGGCCAACCGGGCGAACAGCGCCTCGTACAGGGCCCGGCCGGCGCCGCCGCGGCGCAGCCCGACTTCGAGGTAGACGCTGACCCCGCAGGAGAACCGGTAACCCGCCCGGGGACTGAAGGGCCCGCCGTAGGCGTAGCCGACCACCCGCCCGCCGACGGTCGCCACGTCGGTCCGCTCCTCGCTCGTGCCTCGCTGCGATGCTCCCTCAGCGGTCGCCACTTCGGTCTGCTCCTCGCTCGTGCCTCGCTGCGATGCTCCCTCAGCTTCCAGCACCAGCCAGGCGTGACTGCGGACGGCGCTGGCGATGCGCTCGGCCATCTCGGCCGGCGACGGCGGTTCGGTCTCGAGCGAGATGGCGGTGTCGGTGACGTAGGGCCGGTAGATCGCCGCGCAGGCCGCGGCGTCGCTCTCGCGGGCGTCCCTGATGACGGCGTCCCTGAGAAGAGGGTTGCCGCCGATCATGTCAGCGATCGTAATGGGCTGACCAGGCATGATGAGCCGGGTGAGGAACCGACGACCCGCCGCCCTCGTCAGCCGAAACGTCGCCACGTGAAGGTCGTGATCGCGGGCGGCACCGGCGCGCTGGGACGTCGGCTGGCCGATGACCTCGCGGCGAGGGGGCATGAGGTGGTCATCCTGACCCGCTCGCCTGGCTCGGGCCGCCACCGGCAGGTGCGCTGGGACGGCCGCGGTGTCGGCGCGTGGGCGGCCGAGCTGCCGGGTGCGGCGCTGGTGAATTTGGCGGGCGAGCTGGTCGACCGGCCGCCGACGCGGGCCGGGATCGCGTTGCTGACGAGCTCGAGGGTGGAGCCGACCCGGGCGCTGGCCGCCGCGGCCGCGGCTCTCGATGACCCGTTGCCGGTGTGGATCCAGGCCTCCACCCTGGCGATCCACGGCGATGCCGGCGAGCAGCTGTTGGACGAGGATTCCCCGCCGGCGGACGGCCCGCCGCAGATGGCCGGGGTGGCCAGGGCGTGGGAGGCGGCGGCCGCGCAGGTCAACGCCGACCGCGCGGTGCTGCTTCGGACCGGCATCGTGCTCGATCGCGACACCCCTGCCCTGGACCGGCTGGCCGGCCTGGCCCGCTGGGGGCTGGGTGGGCGGATCGGCGACGGCCGGCAGTGGGTGAGCTGGGTGCACATCGAGGACTGGCTGGCCATCGTGCGCCGGGTGCTGGAAGGCGGCGCCGGCGTCCTGGTGGCCAGCTCTCCGAACCCGGTGCGCAACGCCGAGTTGATGGCGGCGCTGCGCCGCGCTGTGCACCGCCCGCCCGCGCCGCCCACCCCGACCTTCGCGGTGCGGCTCGGCGCTCTCGTCCTGCGATCAGACCCTGCGCTGGCGCTGACCGGCCGGCGCGCGGTTCCGAAGCGGCTGCTGGCCGAGGGGTTCTCGTTCCGGCATCCGCACATCGAGGAAGCGCTGCGCGACCTGCTGCGCTGATCTGCCAAGCCAGGCTCAGTACACCAGCAAGCCGTCCAGGCTAAGGCTGAGGTCTGTGAGAGCGTTGCCCCCGTGTCAGTGCCATGGACCGGTTCACCATGGGAGGTGAGTGCAGCCGCTGCCGACGGCTGCGCGTCGGCGTCAGCAGATTTTTCGTGGGCGACTCTTATCATCACGATCGCGATAGGTGCGGTCATGTATTGGATCGCATATTGCGCGCGGAGGGCTCCAGCGCATCCTCACCCCCTTGTCATACGCTTCGGCGGAATTCTGCAGAGTCTTGCCACACCGTGCTTCATCGGTTCCGCAGTTAGTTACGCCGTTGGGTTGACGCAACGGGACCAGTGCGGCCAGCTGACCGGCCCGGGAATTGACCTCGCGATGTGGCTCCTCCTGGCAAGCGCGACTTTGTTCACCGTCGGCCTGACGATGACGACGGCAAGCGAGTGGGCAGCGATCTACACGGTGGCAACACTCGACCTCGGCTTGGCGTCGCTGCTTGCGTGGGCTCCGATCTCGCACCGGCGATTAATAATCACGCTTCTAGTCGTTCACGGTATCTGCACCGCAGTGGCAGGTTGGTGGTCGTGGCGAAGCCGTCTGGGAACTCCTTTGAATCGGGCAAAGGGCTCCGAGCCAGGCCGCACACTCGCAGCCGGATGGATCATCCTGCTGGCTCTGCACATCGGTCTGTCCAACGAAGTCGACTCAATCAGATCCGCCGCCGACACCCACTTCCTCGCACTCTTCATCGTCGCGGCGATCGGCATCGTCATGGGCACGGGCTATACGAAGTACTCAGAAGCCCGAGACTCCCTCACTGAAGCGCAACGCCTCACATCCAGCAAGACCTGGCAGCGCGCGCGAGCCGTCGTTGAGTGGAGCACTCGGTACCACGAATCCTTCTGATAAGGCGCGGCATCGGACTTCGTTACCAGGACGTTCTTACTACCGCAGCTAGCGTCGAACTTCACCCCAGTATTTCGGTTGCCTTGCTCCTGCATGGGTGCTGCACTGAGCTGCGCCCGATGCGGGCGTCCTGTTTCGCCGATCAAAGGAGCCCCCAGATGCGCCAAGCGTTCACGTCCACCCAGCTGACACCTGTCAACCGACGTGAGGGCATGGCGCTTTGTGAAGAGATTGAACCTCGGGGTGGTGGCGCATGTTGACGCCGGAAAGACCAGCCTGACCGAACGACTGCTGTTCAACACCGGCGCTGTTGACGAGATCGGCAGCGTGGACGCCGGCAGCACCCGCACCGACTCGCTGGCCCTGGAGCGCGAGCGCGGCATCACCATCCGGGCGGCCGTCGCGTCCTTCGTGATCGACGACGTCAGCGTCAACCTGCTGGATACACCTGGGCATCCGGACTTCATCGCCGAGGTCGAGCGGGTGCTCGGCGTGCTCGACGGGGCGGTGCTGGTGATCTCGGCGGTGGAGGGCGTGCAACCGCAGACCCTGGTGCTGATGCGCGCGCTGCGCCGGCTGCGGGTGCCGACGCTGATCTTCGTCAACAAGATCGACCGCCGCGGCGCCCGGGACGACGGCGTGCTCGCCGGCATCGCCGACCGGTTGACGCCCCGGATCACAGCGATGGGCTCGGTGACCGGCCTCGGAAGCCGTGGCGCGGACTTTCAGCCGTACGGGGCGGATGATTCTGCGTTCAGCGCGCGGCTGCTCGACCTGCTGAGCTCCGACGACGACGCGTTGCTTTCTGCCTACGTCGAGGACGAGTCGGCGGTCTCCTACGTCCGGCTGCTGGACTCCCTCGCCGACCGGACCCGGCGTGGCCTGGTGCATCCGGTGTTCTTCGGCTCGGCGATCACCGGGGCGGGAGTGGCCGAGCTGCTGGCCGGCATCGCCCGGCTGCTGCCCGCGGCTGACGGGGATGTCGACGGGCCGCTGTCAGGCACGGTGTTCAAGATCGAGCGTGTCCGGGCCGGTGAGAAGGTGGCCTACGTCCGGCTGTTCGCCGGCGCGCTGGCGGTGCGCGACCGGGTGGAGTTGCGCGGTATCCGGGAGAAGGTCACCGGCATCGGCGTCTTCACCTCGGCCGGGGTGGAGCCGCGCGGCTGCGTCGTCGCCGGTGAGATCGCCCAACTGTGGGGCCTGGCGGGCGCGCGGATCGGCGACCCGATCGGGGTGCCCGTTGCTTCGGGCGGTGGTCAGGTGTTCGCGCCGCCGACGCTGGAAACCGTGGTGGCGCCGGTGGATCCGGCTGACAAGGGCTTGCTGCATGCCGCGCTGACCCAGCTCGCCGAGCAGGACCCACTGATCGGGTTGCGCCAGGACGACCTGCGCGGCGAGATCTCGGTGTCGCTGTATGGCGAAGTGCAGAAGGAGGTGGTTTCGGCAACATTGACAAGGGAATTCGACGTCGAGGTCCGGTTCCGCGAGACGACCGTCATCTGCATCGAACGCCTGGTCGGCTGCGGCGCGGCGGTGGAGTTCATCGACGTCGTGCCGAACCCGTTCCTGGCGACGGTCGGCCTGCGGGTCGAGCCGGCCCCGGTCGGCGCCGGTGTCCAGTACCGCCTGGAGGTCGAGCTCGGGTCGATGCCGTACGCCCTGATGCGGGCGATCGAGGAGACGGTGCACCTGACGCTGCGGCAGGGCCTGTACGGCTGGCAGATTCCCGATTGCGTGGTGGTGCTGACCCACACCGGGTACTGGCCGCGGCAGAGCCACATGCACGGCAGCTTCGACAAGAGCATGTCCAGCACAGCGGGTGACTTCCGCAACCTGACGCCGCTGGTGCTGATGACCGCGCTGCGCCGGGCCGGCACTCAGGTGTGCGAGCCGGTGCACACCTTCACGCTGGAGCTGCCGGCGGCCAGCTATGGCGCGGTGCTGCCGGTGCTCGGCCAGCTGCGGGCGGTCCCGTCGGCGCCTGCCGCGCACGGCGGGACGTACCTGCTGACCGGGGTTATCCCAGCGGCCCGGGTGCACGAGCTGCAGCAGCGGCTGCCTGGTCTCACTAGCGGCGAGGGCGTGCTGGAATCGGCTTTCTCGCATTACGAGTTGGCTGAAGGGCTTCCGAGCCGGCCTCGGACCGACGCCAACCCGCTGGACCGGGCTGTCTACCTGCTGCACGTCCAGCGGCGGGTGTAAGCCCGGCTGGTTTCAGAGGAATCCCCTGAAGTGATCGGCCACGTCCACCGTCCGGCCGACCTTTTCGCCGATGGCCCGTAGCTGCGCCATTTCGCCTACCGCGTCGAGCTTCCGAATCGTTTTCTGGGCTCGGCTGGATGTTATTCCGTACTCCTGCAGCGTCTCTTTTGACAGGTTGGCGTCGTAGCGGACGTAGCTGAACCGGCTGCCACCCGGAGCGGGCGCCGGGTTCAGGCGGGCGCCGAACTCCCGATCGATCTCCTCGCCCGCGCGGGTGCTGCCGAAGGCGCGGGCAAGCAGGTCCTGGCCGACCGATGCGCCGCGCATGAACACCGACGGGAAGTTCTTGGCGTTGAACCCGAGCCAGACCTTGCCCGGCCGCAGGCCGGGGTGCACGGACGCGGCCGATCCGGTGCCCACCGAGACCACCAGCAGGTCCTCCGGTCCGGCGCGCCAGTTCAATCCGTATTCAGGAAGCGTGGCCATGACGTACATCAACAGGGCGGGATTGTTGAATGGGGTGAGGCCGCCGTCCTGAAAGACGAACTCGTGTGACCCGACCCGGATGGTCTGCGGGGCGAAGTACACCGGCGCGGCCGTGCTGCCCCGCAGCAGCTCGGTCAGGGACAGGTCCAGATTGCGGTCAGAGGGTGATTGAAGGCAGCGATCGGCCCGGTTGTACTTGGCTTGGGTGCAATTGCTCAGCGGCCAGGCAGAGTCGGTCACCGTGTTGTGCAGGACCAGCAGGACCAGCGATCGGAACTCGGGAGCGCCCAGCGTGCGCCCGGGCCCGAAGAAGTCTTCCAACTCCGAGCGAAGCTGGTCATCGGGGTAGAACGACCGGAGCCGGAAAGGCAGGAAACGCTTTCGAAAGACGGTGGACGCGAGGGAGATGTACCGGTCCTGGACCTCGGCGACGGAGCGGCCCATCGCAAGCGCCGCCGCGATCACCGCGCCGGTGCTGGTGCCGCCCACGTAGTCGAAGTAGTCGGCTAGCACCAGGTCCGGGCTCCCGCGCCGCTGGCGCAGCTGGGCCTCCATCGAGCGCAGGATCTCCAGTGACAGGACCCCGCGGATGCCTCCGCCGTCCAGGGCGAGCAGCTTCTTCGGGCCGGGCGCGCTCTGCCTGCTCTCATAGGCACGCGGCGTCGGGTCGATCACGTGAACCGGGCCCGTCCTGCCACCCCCGGCGAGCTGCCGGACGAAGTTCCGGGTGCCGCCGGGGCCGTCGCCCTCCGCGCCGTTCCACACGATCACCGCGTGCGGGTGGCCGCCGTAGGACCTGGTGATCTCGATCAGTCGTTGATTCGTGCGGGAATAGACGTCATCTGCCGGATCAGAGGCCGGCGGCACGACCTCCACGTCGGCGATCGCGGACAGCGCGCGGAACCGGGCCACCCAGTCCGTGCCGGGCAGGGCGACCGAGGTCTGTTCGAACTGCTCGGCAGGCGCGGCGAGACAGAGCCGCACCCGGGCGCCGAGCTCCCGCGCCTGCTCGGCCACGATGATGTCAGCGCCGCGCGCTCCGCCGCAGACGACGGTCGTGGACGGCCCGACGTTCCACCCGCGCAGCGTCGCGGCGACCTCCCGGGTGACCCGCTCGACCTCGCCGGCGGGGAAACGCGGCGTGCTCCGGTCCGCGGCGTCCACCATATGGCCACTCGCGACGACGACCTCGGGTGCATCGGCCATCTCCCAAGCGAACCACAACGCGGCCCGGCAGACGAGGGTCGAAAGCCGCTCAGCGGGCCGGCGGCGTCGCCTCGGCGCCGGAGCCGGCCGAACGCTATGTTTATCGGCGAGACCGCCGCTGCGGGCAGCTGTCCGGTGCTACGAGTGACGTGGTCTTTCGCGGGGCGGGGGTCGTCATGGTGTACCGGCTGTTCCTCAGCCACAGCTCGCCCTCCTCGGCCAGCAAGGAGCGCCTGCGCGAGCTTGCGGCGAGCATCGAGGAAGCGGCCGAGCCGCATGGGGGGATCCGGGTCCTCTATGACCAGGAGCAGATCACGGGCGGGGATGACTGGCGCCGGCGGATCGCCTTCATGCTGCACGTGTGCCACGGCGGCGTGGTGCTTCTCGACGAGGCCGCGCTGGCCTCGCAATGGGTGCACGCCGAAGCCCTGTTCCTGTCCCTCCGGCACTCCTACGACGAGGCCTTCGCCTTCGTCCCGGTGTCCTTCCTCGACGAGCCGGACCTCGAGCGGGCCAGGCAGGCCCGGGCCGCCCAGCGGCAGGCCTTTGCCGAGACGTCGTGGAAGGTCGTGAACCTGCCCGGCATCCAGTTCGTCCGTGGCAAGGGCGTCACCGAGGTGGCCACGAGCATCGTGACCGCCCTGCGCGACCGTGGCCTTCTCGGGCCCGGCGAGACCCCCGCGGCCCAGCTCGCCAACCAGCTGGCGCCGCTGCTCGACCGGGCGTCCCAGCCCGCGCTGCGCGAGCTGGCCGACGGCTTGTCGGCCCGCGCCGGCTACCTCGCCGACAACGCAGAGAACCTCGCGGCCCTCGCGATCATCGAGGCGATGCTGCGCTCGGAATGCCTGACCGAGACCCGCGATCTCATGAAGGACTTCGGCACGGCGTTCCCGAATCCGCTACGCCTGAGAATTCTGGAGGAGCTCTCGCCGCTGGTGGTCGCCGCGGGCGCCTCTGCGATGCTGCGCCGCCGCCGCAGTCGGGGCGGCTACGCGCACGCCAGCCTGTGCTCCGAACGGCCGGGCTACACGGTTCCGCGCTACATCCGCCGGGCTCATCTGGCCCAGGAACCACCTCCGCATTTCGCGATAGCCAACACTCACGGCGCCTTCGAGGAGCTCCGCGCGAACCTGCGCGACGGCTGGCGCGCGCGCCACGGATCGGCCATGGCGCAGTCGCTCACCGATGAGGACGTCGACGAACTGCTCGCGACGAGCACCCCGGACCTCTACGTCTGGGTTCCTGGTCCCATCGACGAAGAGGTTCTCGAGCTCTTGGACGAGACCTACCCGCGGGTGGCCTTTCTCGTGCATCACCAGGCGAGTGCGGCGCCCCCGACGTTGCCTGCCCAACTGCTTCCGGTCACCCCGACTCTGACCTCCCAGGACGAGCGCCGGATCTACTTCGACTACCTGGCGGCAATCCAGGCGCTGGAGGGAGACTCAGCATGAACTTCGACGCCGCTCCGTTCCGTCCCGACACTGACGCGGTTCCGGGAAAGAAGTCCTACGTCTATCACGACAAGCGGATCGTGCTGGCCGTGAACGTGGCCCTTGCGACCAGGCGGCCATTGCTGATCACCGGCGTTCCGGGCTCGGGCAAGTCGACGCTCGCGGCCGATGTCGCCGAGCGCCTCGACTGGGCCTACGTCGCCACGACGGTGACCTCCCGAACCCGGCTGGAGGACCTCAGCGCCCGCTTCGACGCCGTCGCCCGGCTCAGTGACGCGCAGGAGCACAAGGCGAAGGACGCCGCCCACTACGCCGTGCCCGGAGTCCTGTGGTGGGCATTCAATCCGGAATCAGCGGGAGCGATGGTCAGGGCCCAGGACCACCGGACGAAACCTGAGCGCAGCGGCCACGGGACGGTCGTCCTCCTCGACGAGATCGACAAGGCCGAGCCTGACCTGCCCAACGACCTGCTGGAGCCGCTGGAGCGTTCGGTGATCAACGTGCCGGGCCACGGCGCGATCACGGCGCAGGCGCCCCTGCTCATCATCATCACGAGCAACGGCGAGCGCTCGATGCCTCCGGCGTTCCTGCGCCGGTGCATCCAGCTCGAACTGGCAGACACCGAACCCGGCTTCTTCACGGCGGTCGCGACCTCACACTTCGGGGCGCGGCAGGACACCCTGTACGCCGACATCGCGGCTCGCACGCTCGAACTCGGCAAGGCGGCCACCCACGAGCGCCGCCGGCCACCCTCGATGGCCGAATACCTCGACACGGTCAAGGCATGCCTTGCCTACGGGCAGCGGCCACCGACCGCCGACGGTCCCGGAACCGACCTGTGGGACGCGATCGAGGAGGCGGCACTGCGCAAGACCCGTGCCAAGCCCGCAAGCGAGCACCGTGTCTGAGGAGAATCGCGGCACCGTCGGCTGGGGCGACGCGATCACCGCCGCCGCCGAGCTTGCCCTGACCGCGGCGGAGGACCTCGACGAGCTCGTGGAGCTGCTGGGACTCAGGGCGCCGGCGCCCGGGCCCGAGGACGACCCGCTGCCTGAGCCCGGTCAGGTCGAACAGCCGGTCGACGTCGAGCCGGCCGGGCCGGCATGGGCGACGCTGCCGCCGGGCTATGACGACCTGCCGATGGCGCAGGACCAGCGCACCTTCGTCGAGGCGCTCAGCGATCTGCCCGTCGACGTGTTCGGCAGCACGGCCGCGCCGCTGGCGCCGATCACCTCGCTGACCGCCGCTGTCCCGTACGAGCCGCCGATCCCCGCGACCCTGCTGCGCGCGGCGATGACCATGCTGGTGCGCCGGGACCACCGCTCCGACGACATCGACCTCGATCAGGTCATCGAGTCGATCGCCGAGCAGCAGCCGCTGGTCACGCTGCCGCGGGTCGTCGAGCCGAGCACCCAGCGGGGCGTCGCCATCGTCGCCGACGTCGGCGCCAGCATGCTGCCCTACCTGGCTGACGTGCGGGCCTTCGTGGGCGAGGTCGAGCACGTGGTTGGGGAGTCGAACACCACCGTGGAGTGGGTCGATCACGATCAGCACGGCCCCCACGACGCCGTCGATCCGGAGGAGCTGTTCGCCTCGGGCCGTCCGGTGCTGGTGATCTCCACGCTCGGCGCGGCCCGGGCGCCGGGCTCGTCGGCGATCGGCCGGCTGCGCTGGCTGGAGTTCGCGGAGGCGGCGCGGCAGCACGACGCCGACGTGCTCGCGCTCGTCCCGCACCGACTGCGGTCCTGGCCGGACGACCTTGCCCGCGCCATCCGGCTGGTGGCCTGGGACGACCTGCCACGGGTGGGCCGTGGCCGTGACTGAGCCGACCGACGAGGCAGCCGGCCTGGCGGCGCTGGAGAGGCGACGTCCCGACATCGTGGGACTGGCCCGGCTGGCGAGCGTGGCGACGATCATCGAGCCACCGTTGCTGCGCCGGCTCCGCCTGGAGCTGGGTGGCCGGGTCCGGGCCGAGCAGGCCGGCGGCCATCCAGCTGGAGGCTGGCATGCCGGCACCGAGGCGGACCTGTGGTTCAGCGACCTCGCCCACGTCGCCACCGCCGGCCAGCTGACGCTCCGCCCGGCGGTGCTCGAGGTGTTGCGTGGCCAGCTCGGCGGGCCGGCCCACCGTGCGACGGCCGGGGCGGCCCGCCGGCTGGTGGTCGCCGCGCATCGGGAGCACACCGACATGGTCCGACTCGAGGAGCGGATCATCTGGTCGTCGATGATCGGCGACGCATCAGACGTCGGCGACGCCTTCGAGCGCGCGCTGGCCACCTTGAAGCTGCATCCCGAACGTGCCGCCGAGGTGGTCCGCTGGTTCCTGCAGGCCCGCCGCAGGCTCCCTGCGAGCGCGCTGGCGCACGACGCCGGGCGGCGGCTGCTGGCCGCGGTGGCGATGCACGTGGACCGGGTGATCGCTCCGGAGATCCTAGCCGGGGACCGGTTCCCGGACGGGCTGGCGGACCTGGCGCCGCTCAGCCTGCCGGTGACCACGGTCGGCGTCCAGGTTATCCCCGGCGGCCTGCGCTTCGTCCCACCCTCGGACCCTGACGCCGGTGTGCTGACCCTGCCGCACACCCGCCCGCTCGCGCTGGAGGCCAGCTGGCAGGACCCCGGTGGCGACGAGCATGTCGCGGTCGTGCGGGCCGACGCCGGCCTGGCCGCCGCTCTGGACGGGCTGGCCGGCAGGGCCGTGCTGCGGACCATCTCGGGCCAGCGCTATCACGTCGAGTCGACACGCTCACGACGAGTGGTCGTCGCGCTGTTCGGCACGGTGCCCGGCTGGACGAGCCTGAGCGACAGCGAGATCTCCCGCCGCGTCACCGCTGCCCATGGCGCTCCGGAGGTGACCGTCCAGGTGGTCCGTGAGCCGCCGGACGTCTATGCCCGTCCCGAGATTCTCGTGGTCAGCGATCAGGTCGACCTCGGCCGGTCAGGCCCGGCGCTCAACGCCGTCATGAGCGGCCTTGCCCGGGCCGTCGCGCATACCGGGGTGGGTGAGGGCGAAGTCCCCGCGATAGTGATCGACTTCTCGCCCCTGGGTAATGAAGTCCTGGCGGACGTGATGCGTCCCACGCTGCGGGGGGTTGAGGTGCCCATATGGCTGGGGGACACCAACGACCCCGAGGGGACGGTCGCGGCCGCCGTGGGCAGGATCGTGGCGAATCCGCGACGGCTCTACACCCTGGACGTGCGCCATGCGTTGAACGTGCTCCAGTCCGTCGCGGTGGCCTTTCACGTGCGGCTCTTCCATAGAGCCGAAGTCGAGGATCAGCAGGCCGAGCAGGCGCTTTTCGACCTGCCGCCGGAGGAGGACCCGGACGCGCCCGATGTCGCCACCGCGACGTTCCACCACGTCCGTGGCATGTGTGAGTGGATCTTCGCGGGTCCAGTGCGCGGGTATCTCGATGGCCAGGACGACCCCACGCAGGTGCCCGTCGAGCCGCGAGAGCCCCAGACCGGTCTCCTTGTCGACGAGATGGGCCGGGATTACACCAGCGTCGGGTGGTCGCCGAGCGGGGAGCGCTGGGCCTCGTTCGAGGCCTACTTCTCGTGGTTCACGCAGCAGTGGCAGGCGTATGCGCGGATGCTGCGCGACCGGCTGGGCGCCGGACTGATCCTCAACGATTACTCGGTGGCCATGGATGACCTGGAGGCCGCCCGGCTCGCCATTGGCACGGCGGCCTTGCCGTTAGGGAGCGACGAGGTGCTGCCTTACATGCCCTACATGTCCGGGGGCCTTTTCGAACCAGGGTCGTCTCACCCATCGGAGTCGCGGGATCGACCGAGGGAGATGGAGCCTCCCCCGAGGACTGTCTATCCGATCGAGCGGGCTCACCTGCCGGAGCTGATCACCGCACTTGCCGCGCCGGTGCTCGCCGCGGTCGAAGCCGAGGCCGCCCAGCGGGCGGCGCGGAGGCAGCAGCAGGTACCTACGACGCCCGACTCGATCCACCTGATCGTCACAGTGGAACCGGGGTCGGACAGCGACGAGCTTCGTTGGACTCTGGGCAACGCCGGCGCCGAGCTGACCCAGGTCGTCACGAGGGGAGGCTCAGCCGGACTGACCCGGGTAGTGACGAGGGCAAGGGGAGACTCAGCCGAGTTCGCCCGAACACTCGCGCGGACCGCCTTTCCCAGCTTCCCGCCCGGGGTCATCGAGGATGTGTCCCGGGAGATCGCGGCCGCGTTCCCAGCACAATTCTGGTCCGACCTGGCCAGTGTTGACGCTGAGTCCGGTGGGCGTCCCATGATCACGTTCCGGTCCGACCTGGACGTGCCGTGGGAACTGGCCGAAGCCCGCCTGCCGTCGAAAATTTCTCTTCCGCCATTTCTGGGGTGCCATGCCGTGGTGGCGCAGTTGCCGGGCAGAGTCTCCTCGCTCGAGCTGACCGTCGGTGGCGACATAGCGGTGATCGGACCTGGCTACGGCGGAGGCAGATCGTCGACGCTCCGGGGCGCTGAAGCGGAGGCGGCGGAGCTGGTGCAGCATTACGGGGCGCGGCGGCTCCCCACTGACTTGGGTGGCGTGCTGGGCGCGCTGCGCGGTGATGACCGGATCGGCATCCTGCACCTCACCGGCCACAGCGTCAGAAGCGGCGACGACATCGAACCCGGCCTGTTACTCGATGACGGCTCCCGCTTGACCTCAAGGGAACTCACTTACGTCCGGTTAGCCTCGGCGCCGCTGGTGGTCCTCAACACCGCCGGGTCAACAGCCTTGGCGGCGGCCTTCCTCCGGGCCGGCGCCGCCGCGGTCATCGCTGCGATGTGGCAAGTCTCGGACGAGGCGGCTGCGGAGTTCGCGAGCCGGTTCTACGCCGGCGTCCTGGAAGAGGAGGTACCGCCGGCGGAGATGCTGCGACGGCTGCGGTGCGGGTACCGGCGTGGCGCCGACGGAATCGGCGCCTTGGCCTACCGTTTCTTCGGTCACCCATCACTGGTCGTCCGCGGCGACCGAGCGGTTCCTTCCGCCTGAGGCTCGCCCGGCGAGCCACTCATCTCGGGTGATCGCGTACTCGACCTCGCCGTGCTCGGCGCCGGGGATCGGCTCGTCCCAGTCGCCCTGGAAGGTGCGCACGTGCCGCAGCCCGATCGAGGTCATGGTCGCCCGGGAGGCTTCGTTGACCGCCATCGTCTCGGCGAAGATCCGGTGCAGCCCCAGGTCTTCGAAGCCGTGCCGGATCAGCTCGCGGGAGCCTTCGCTGGCCAGGCCCTGCCGCCAGTAGCGGCGCAGCAGCCGGTAGCCGAGTTCGGCTTGGCCCTCGACCGGCCCCTGGTCGGCGTGCTGCGGCGGGCTGAACAGCCACCAGCCGACGAACTGCCCCTCGTGGAAGCCGGCCCAGAAGCCCAACCCGGGCACCAGGTCGGCGACGGCAAGCCGGTGGCGGTGGTGGCGCTGCACCTCGTCCCGGGCGCGCACCTTGCCGTTGCCGAGATAGCGCATCACCTCGGGGTCGGAGTCGAGTTCGACCTCGTGGTCCAGGTGCTCCTCGGCCAGCGGCACCAGGGTGAGCCGGCGGGTGCGCAGTGTTGCCTGTCTGGTCATCGAGTGATCACCAGCGATCCCAGTGCAGAACCTCGTCCAGTGGCTGGCGCGCGGCCGGCCGGAAGTCCGTTCCGGTGTAGTACGCGGTCGGGATCAGCGCGGCCTGGCGGATACCGTCCGGCAGGCCGAGGACCGCCGCGACCTCGTCCTCGTAGACCAGGTGCAGGGTGGTCCAGGCGGTGCCTAGCCCGCGGGCCCGAGCGGCCAGCATGAAGCTCCAGACGGCGGGAAGCAGCGACGCCCAGAGGCCGGCCTGGTTTCCGGTGGGCAGGCTTTCGACTTTCAGGCAGGGCAGCACCAGCACCGGCGCCTCGGCCATGTGATCGGCCAGGTAGGCGATGCTGTCACTCACCCGTTGCTGCACCGGCGCCCGCGCCGGATCGTCGGCGAACAGCCTGCCGGCCGCACCCGCGGAGGCCAGGTACTGCTCGGTGGACCGGCGATAGATCTCGCCGATGGCGCGCCGCTGGTCGGCGTCGGTCACCACGATCCAGTGCCAACCCTGCCGGTTGGAGCCGGACGGCGCCTGCAGCGCCACCTGCAGGCAGTCTTTGATGAGCTCTTCGGGAACCGGTCGGGTCAGGTCCAGCCGCTTGCGCACGGTCCGGGTGGTGGTCAGCAGCTCGTCCGGGTTCAGCGGGATGGTGAAGGCCATGCCTGCATTCTGGCAAAGCGGGCTGACTAGCTGATGGTCACATTGACTACGCCGAGGATGCCACGTGGGGCACTATGCCATTCCGACGAGCCATCGTGTACATACGATGTACATACGGTTAGGAGTTCAACATGGCTACGGCTGCTCGGCTCAACTTTCGAGTTCGACCAGACACCGAGCATCGGCTTCGGGCTGCGGCTGCGGCAACCGACCAATCCTTGACCGACTTCGTGATCTCCTCGGCGGAAGCTCGCGCCGAGGAGGTGCTCGCCTCGCGCACCCTGGTCCCGGCGGACTACTTCGACCAGCTCATCGCGGCACTTGACGAACCCGTCACCCCGAACGAGGCGCTGCGCACGTTGGCGCGACGCCCTCGCCGCGTAAAGCAGGCCTAGCCGCAGCGCTGTGAACTTCACCTCTGAGCCACTCAACGACTCGCACATTCTCACCTCATTTGACAGCGGCAAGGAACCGCTGGACCGCTGGCTGCGCCAGTCCGCTGGGCGGGGACAACTCCAAGACACCGGCCGTACCTTTGTGTGGCATGTCGGCGACGGCGAGATCCTCGCCTACTTCACGCTCACTGGTCACGCTCTGCACCGTGGAAGCCTGTCGAGAAAGCAGGCTCATTCGCTGCCTGCCGAGGTGCCGCCGATCCTGCTGGCCAAGCTCGCTCTGGATGCCAGCCTGCATGGGCAGGGACTGGGTGGCGAGCTGCTGCTCGACGCCCTGACCCGGTGCGTGCGAGCCGGCGAGATAGTCGTCTCACGATTCGTGGTGGTCGACGCGCTCGACGAGAACGCCGTTGGCTTTTACGAGAAGTACGGCTTCACGCCGGTGCCGGACACCGAGCCAGTCCGCCTTCTGCGGCGGCTCAAGAGCATCGCCGCTGACTTATCTGCGGATTAATACAACGCGAGGCGATGATCGGCTTCGAGATGGCTTCGGGCCCTGCCGTTCCTGCTGCGGGTGGCGCGCCTCAGATCCTCAGCTTGCTGAGATCTCCCCTGTGAGCGTGAGTGATGGGGTTCTGCGAGTCGCTGCGATACTCGTAGGAGCCGCCCTCGAACACGACGTAGACGTAGTTGCCGTAGATCGTCATGCCCTCGTTCATGCTAGGCGCGCGGAAGCATCGGAGCCTGGCGGTGTCCAGGCTGGAGTAGCCCCGCTTGACCACGTAGATGTTGCCGCGGTCGCCCCGGCCGTAACTGGTGCTGAAGAGGAACCGATCACCCAGCACCGCGACACCCTGGGTCTTCTTCGGCACCTCATAGCCGCCGTTCCTCAGCGTGGTGAGCGAGCCGTTGCGGTTCACCCGGTAGGCATACATCCTGTCCCGGTCATCCTCGTTGAACTTGCCGCTGAAGAGGTAATTGCCAGACGCGGTCATGAAGGACGCCCCGTAGACGGTGCGCGGCGTACCGACCGACGCGACGTAGAGGTAGCCGCGGCGGTGGTTCATGCCCCGGCGGATGTCAGAGGTCCGGTACTTGCGGATGCTGGTGCTGGTGTGCTGGACGTAGATCCAGTTGCCCACGACGGCGATGCCGCCGGCGTGCGTGTCTGCGATCTCCACGGTGCCGACCAGGCCGCCACCGGGTGCGATGCCATAGATCCGCGCGTTCTGACCGGGGTGATAGGAGGCCATCAGGAACATGTTGTGGCCCTTACCGTCCCAGTTTCGCCAGGTGGCGACGCCCTGGGGGATATGGGTGTCCAGGCCTGGCAACGGAAAGCTGCGGCTGAAGGCCCGGTCGTAGGCGATCGAGGCATCGGGACCTGGGTAGAACGGGCCCGAGCCGCTGCTGGCCGCAGTCGAGCAGGAGATCTCCGCGGCGGCGGCCGGGCTCGCGGTGAGCGGGCTGACGGCGACGGTCAGGCCGACCGCGAGGGTGGCGACCGCCACGCCGGCGATAGATGTGCGCAACGACATCGAGTTCTCCCTGAGCATAGTGATGGGGCCAGGGACTTACCTTAACCGTACATAGGTGTTAACGCAGTAATTACGCAAAACTTGCATTGCTGCTAATCACGAGGGCATGTCCACGAAGCGCGACAGGTGACCCTGGAAGGCCACCGTCGCCTGCCCCGTCGGCCCGTTGCGGTGCTTGGCGATGATGATGTCGGCCTCGCCGGCCCGTGGTGACTCGCGCTCGTACATGTCCTCGCGGTGCACCAGCAGCACCACGTCGGCGTCCTGCTCGATCGAGCCCGACTCGCGCAGGTCAGACAGCATCGGCTTCTTGTCGGTCCGCTGCTCGGGCCCGCGGTTGAGCTGGGACAGCGCCACCACCGGCACCTCGAGCTCCTTGGCGATCAGCTTCATCGCCCGGGAGAACTCCGACACCTCCTGCTGCCGCGACTCCACCCGCTTGCCCGAGGTCATCAGCTGCATGTAGTCGATCACGATCAGCTTCAGGTCGTGGCGCTGCTTGAGCCGGCGCGACTTGGCCCGGATCTCCATCATGGTCAGGTTCGGCGAGTCGTCGATGAACAGCGGCGCCTCGGCCAGCTCGGAGGACCGCAGCGCGATCTTGCGCCAGTCCTCATCGGTCATCCGCCCGGACCGGATGTCATTCAGCTTCACCCGCGCCTCGGCCGAGAACAGCCGCATCATGATGTCCTGCTTCGACATCTCCAACGAGAAGATCACCGTCGAGGCGTGCTGCTTGATCGCCGCCGACCGGGCGAAGTCCATCGCCAACGTCGACTTGCCCGAACCCGGCCGGCCGGCCACCACGATCATCTGCCCCGGGTGCAGGCCGTGGGTGATCTCGTCCAGGTGCTCGAACCCGGTCCGGATGCCGGTGCCCACCCCGCCGTTGGAGGTCATCCGGTCCATCTCGTCCAGGGTGCCCTCGAGTAGGTCCTCGATCCGGACGTAGTCCTCGGTGGTGCGCCGCTCGGTGACCTCGTAGATCTCGGCCTGGGCGCGGTCGACCACGTCGTCGACGGTGCCGGCCATCCCCTCGCCGCTGGCCGCCCCGTAACCCATCTGGACGATCCGGGTGCCGGCCTCGACCAGCCTGCGCAGGATCGAGCGCTCGGCCACGATCTCGGCGTAGTAGCCGGCGTTGGCCGCCGTCGGCACCCCGGAGATCAGGGTGTGCAGGTACGGGTGGCCGCCGACCCGGCCGATCACCCCGGACCGGCTCAGCTCGGCGGCGACGGTGACCGCGTCGGCCGGCTCGCCGCGGCCGTACAGGTCCAGGATCGCGTCGTAGATCAGCTGGTGGGCCGGGCGGTAGAAGTCGCCGCCGCGCAGCACCTCGATCACGTCGGCGATGGCGTCCTTGGACAGCAGCATGCCGCCGAGCACGGACTGCTCGGCCTCGATGTCCTGCGGCGGGGTGCGGTCGAACTTGGGGCCGGACGTATCCGGATCGCCCGCGATCGCGCGCAGCCCTGGACCTGAAGTCACACCGTCACCCATCGTCTGCCAACCCGTGGCGGGCGGCTAATCGGTCGTGTGCAGATTGGACCGCAACACTCCGACAGTTCTGGCTGGCTCGCCCGTCACGCGCCTTTCGCGCCGAGCCCGCGCTGACGTTAGAGAGGCCGGGACGCCACGGCAATCACGCCTGTGCACACACCTGTGGACGACAGTGTGGGCAACGCCGCCTGGAGTTGTTCACGAGCTGGGGACAGGCCTGTGAATAACTCCGCCGAGCAGGCCGGAGAGCCCGTAATCATTGGGCTAGGTTGTGCTCAGCCTGTGGAAGAAAAGTAATTTTGAAGAAGGTGAGCGCTCAGGCAACTGTGTGCGTCGGGTTTACTACTGGACCGAACTGTGTTCAGTCGGTAACACCCCGCTCACGTTTGGCTACCACATATCCACAGGCCGCGCGAGTCGATCTAGGAATCTGGACGAGCTGCCCATCGGGCCGCAGACAGCGCCTCAGGCACCGCCGCAGACAGTGCCTCAGACAGCACTTCAAACACCGCCTCAGACACCGCCGACCAACGGCCGGCCGAGCCGGGCAGGCCAAGGACCCGGACCGCGCAACGGCGGTTCCGGGTCCTCGATCAGGGCAATATCAGGTGCTGGGCAGGCCCGCGCCGACAGCCGGCTCGGGTCAGCCCGACGTGGCCGGGAGCTACTTGTTTCCCGCCACCGTCACGGCCACGTTGGCCACCACGTCAGGGTGCAGCTCGATGGTCACGGTGTGCGCCCCGGTGGTCTTGATGTGACCGGGCAGGTGCACCCGCTTCTTGTCCACCGTGGGGCCGCCGGCGGCCTTCACGGCGTCGGCGACATCGGCCTGGGTGACCGAGCCGAACAACCGGCCGCCCTCGCCCGCGCGGGCCTTGAGCGTGACGGACAGCCCCTCGAGCTGGGCCTTGATCTCCTTGGCGTGGTCCAGGCCGCGGATCTCCCGCGAGTTCTGGGCGCGCCGGATCTGGGTGATCTGCTTCTCGGCGCCCTTGCTCCAGTTGATCGCCGAACCACGCGGCACCAGGTAGTTGCGGCCGTAGCCGTCGGCCACCTCGACGATGTCGCCGGGAACGCCGAGGCCGGTCACCTCACGAGTCAGGATGATCTTCATATCTCGTCCTGCCTTAGCGCGCGGTCGAGGTGTAGGGCAGCAGCGCCATCTCGCGGGCGTTCTTGACCGCCTTGGCGATCTCGCGCTGCTGTTGGGTGCTGACGCCGGTCACCCGCCGGGCGCGGATCTTGCCCCGGTCGGAGATGAACTTGCGCAGCATGGCGGTGTCCTTGTAGTCGATCGCCTCGATCCGTGAGGTCTTGAGCGGGTTCGACTTCTTCTTGGGCTTGCGTAACGGTGGCTTGGCCATCTTCTTGAAGACTCCGTAGTGAGATCAGTGAGCGAGGTTTTAGAAGGGCGGTTCGTCGGAGAAGCCGCCGGAGGAGGAGGCGGCCGGGCCGGACGAGGCCCACGGGTCATCGGCCGGGGCCGAGCCGGAGTTGTCGGCGCCGAAGCCGCCGCCGGACGAGCCGCGCTGGGTGCGGTTGACCTTGGCCGTGGCGTACTTCAGCGACGGGCCGACCTCGTCGACATCGAGTTCGATGACGGTGCGCTTCTCACCCTCGCGGGTCTCGAACGAGCGCTGCTTCAACCGCCCGGTCACCACCACGCGCATGCCGCGCTGCAGGGACTCGGCGACGTTCTCGGCCGCCTGGCGCCAGATCGAGCAGCGCAGGAACAGCGCGTCGCCGTCCTTCCACTCGTTGGTGTTCTTGTCGAAGTTGCGCGGGGTGGAGGCCACCGTGAAGGAGGCCACCGCCGCGCCCGACGGGGTGAACCGCAGCTCGGGGTCAGCCGTCAGGTTGCCGACGACGGTGATGACCGTCTCGCCGGCCATCAGGCTGACCTCTTCGCTTCGGACTTCTTGGCCTGAGCCTTGACCTGGGCCTTCTTCGACTTGGCCTTCTGCAGATTGGGTCGCAGCACCTTGGTGCGCAGCACCGACTCGTTGAGGTTCAGCTGCCGGTCGAGCTCGATCACCGAGGCCGGCTCGGCGTGGATGTCGATGACGGCGTAGATGCCCTCGGACTTCTTGTTGATCTCGAAGGACAACCGGCGCTTGCCCCAGACGTCGACCTTGTCCACCGAACCGCCGCCCTTTTTGATGACGGAGAGGAAGGTGTCAAGGGACGGGGCGATGGTCCGCTCGTCGAGTTCGGGGTCGAGGATGACCATGACTTCGTAATGGCGCATGGGATTAACCCAGCCTCCTGTGGACTATGCGGCCACGGACGTTCCGTGGCAGGAGGGTGCGCGGTCTGTTCGCCACCTGCCGAGCAGGTCGCGGGCGCGAACACCTGACGTTCGATGCCCAGACAGCAACCTTGACAGGTTACCGGCTGGCGCCCGGCGAAGGAAATCGGCCGGTCAGCGCTGGGCCGGCCGGTGCCGAGGTCAGCGCTGGGCCGGCTGCAGCAAGAAGGTGCGGGCGTAGAACGCGGTCGCGCCCGACAGCGCCAGGATGGCCAGGACCACCGCGAGGGTGGGCAGCGCGCCGAGGGCTGACCGGGGCCGGCTCGTGGCCAGCTCGACGGTCTCGGGAGAGCCGCCGGGCTTGGCCTGCCGCTGGGCCGAGCCGGCCGGCTGGGCGTTGCCGGCGCCCGGCTGCTGGCCGGGTGCGGTGATCGAGCCGCCGGTGGCCGAGCCGCCGGCGCCCGAGTCGCCGCCGCCCGGGACGTAGAGCCCGCCCAGCCCGCTGCCGGTGCCGTAGCCCTTGGGCACGGTGCGGTCGGCGACCGTCGGTCCGGTCGGCTTGTAGTTGGTGCCCGGGCCCTGGTCGCCACCCGGCGCGCTGGCGCCCGGCGGGTTGATCGCGGGCGGGCTGAGGACCGGCGGGTTGACCCCCGGCAGCGTCGGCGCCGGAGGAAGCGTCGGCAGCGCGCTGTTGACCGGTCCGAGCGCGCCGTTGGCGCTGCTCACCACCCCGCCGATCGCGCCGTTGATCCCGCTGATGATCGGGCTGGGCACCGCCGACGCCGACACGCTCGGCACCGGGATCTGGACCGCGATGACGCAACCCCGGGCGTTGGCGTTGAGAACCAGCTTGCCGGTACGGCTGGCACCGACAGCGATGGCTCCGAGCGGGCCATCGGCCTTGGACTGCCAGGTAAGGCTGTAGGTCGTCGCCCTGCTGAACGTGATAGGAGTGCTGCCGGTCGTGGGCACCTTGGCGATCACGGCCGTGCTGTTGGGATCGGCGGAGTTGGGGGCCGGCTTGATCGTCAGGCTCTGGCTGGTGGCGCCGGCAAGGAGCGCTCCCCGCTTGAACTGCACCACCGTCGCCGGCTTGAGCGCGATGGAGTCATAGACCCCCAGCGGCACCGCCGGGCAGTTGGGAGAGGTCATCCCCGTCGGCTCGAGCGTGATCGGCGTCGGGGGCGTCACCGCGCCGCTGGGGCCGGACAGCAGCAGGCCGGCGCCGGAGGCCACGATCGCGGCGGCGACGGCGACGCCGGCGATGCGACGAAGGCTCATCAACACTCCCTAGGCGAGGCGGCGAGTACCGCGTAGCGTCCTGAACGTCCGAAAAGCGCCATCCTAGCGTGCCCGCCCGGTTGGCGCCGTCCCAGGAACTCAACGAAGCGGGCTCCCATTGGTCACGCGCGCTCAACCACCGGTCAGCCGGGCCGGCCGGAAGAGCCGGCGAATCGCCGGCCGAATCGCGCCGGCGAGCAATGTTTCGCCCGGCTCGGGTGTCTTGACAGACATGGAGGTCCTGGCGCGGGCGGCGGCCCACTTCGCGCGGTTCGTGGAGGACCGCACCGACTCGCTGCTCGCCACCGCCTACCTGCTCACCCGGGACCGGCAGGCCGCCGAGGAACTGGTCCAGGACACCCTGGTGGCGCTGTACCCGCGGTGGTCCAAGGTGGCCGAGGCGCAGTCGCCGATCGCCTACGTCCGCCGGTCGCTGATCAACCGCTACCTCAACCAGCAGCGGCGCCCCGCGGCCGCTGAGCTGGTCACCGACTTCACCGCCGCCCGGGCGCCCGAGCGGCGCGCCGGCCAGGACTTCGCGCTCCGGGTCGATGACCGCGACCAGCTGCGCCGGGTGCTGGGCACGCTGCCGCCCCGGCAGCGGGCCGCCGTGGTGCTGCGCTACTTCCATGACCTGTCCGACCAGCAGATCGCCGAGACGATGGGCTGCCGCGCCACCACGGTGCGCAGCCTGATCAGCCGAGCGCTCAGCACACTGCGCGGCGACGCCGCCCTCACCGGCCACGACGGCCAGTCCGACCAGCAGGGAGCCATTCGATGACGCCCGACGAACTCGACACCGCCCTCCGGGACGAGCTCAGAACCCAGGCCCGGCTCGCCCCGGCCGCCGCGCCGATCAAGGCCCGGGTGCTGGTGGCGACCCGCGCCCTGCCGCCGGAGGCGGGGCAGCCACGCGGCCTGCGGGCCTGGATGGTCCCGATGCTGGCAGCGGCGGCCGTGCTGCTGGTGACCCTCGGCGTCACAGCCGGCCCCAAGCTGCTGCGCTCGGACGGCGCCGACCGCACCCCGCCCGCCCTCAGCTCGACCTCGCCCTCGCCCACCCCGAGCGCCAGCGCGATCTCGCCGGCTCCGTCGCCGTCGGCCAAGCCCACCGCGTCCGCCAAGCCCACCGCCAAGCCCACGCCCGCCACCAGGACGACCCCGTCCAGCACCGGGCCCAGGCCCGCCGACCCCCCGCCCAACCCGGCGCCCGGCTCCCCCGTGCCGCAGGACTGGTACCTGGGACTCAAGGTCGCCGCGCTGCCGCACACCGCCGGGCTGTGCCCGGACGGCCTGACGGCCGGCCACCCCAGGGACATGGGCGCCCCCACCATCTCGGTGCCCGGCGAACCGGCCCCGCTGTGGTTGCTGACCATGACCTGCTTCGGCGGCGACAGCTCCCACCCGATGCCGGTCGAGGTGTTCCGGTACAGCCCGCAGGGCCCGCAGCTGGTGCAGACATTGGCCTACCAGCCCGGCGACCCGCGCGCGATCACGGTCACCGCGATCAACGTCGAGGGCTCGCGCCTCGTCCTGACCGAGAAGGGCTACTCACCGGCCGACCCGCCGTGCTGCCGCAGCCTGCGGTTCAGCCAGGACTTCACCTGGAGCACCGCCGAGTCCCGCTTCGTGGCCGGGCCGCGGGTCGACACGGCGCCGACCTGCGCCGGTGACCAGCTGGCGATGACCGGTTCGGCCGTGGCCGGTCCGGACGGTGACGTCCGCGGCGTCCTGCTGAGCTATGTCAACAACGGCGAGCAGCCCTGCACGCTGACCGGCTACCCCGTGGCGCGGATCGTCGACGCGGCAGGCCAGCTGCTGGCCGACGCGGCCCGGACCCCGGCCGGCCCGCTCGGCGGCCTGACCGGCGGCGAGGCCCCGCGGGTCGTGCTGTCCGGCTCCGCCACCCCGGCGTCGGCCGTGATCGAATGGAGCACCGTGCAGCGTGAGGGCTCCCGGTGTCACCCGCAGGCCGAGCTGCTGTTCGCCCCGCCGGGAGCCACCGACACCGACACCTTCGGCCCCCAGGCCCTGGTGTGCGACCTGCAGGTGCATCCGGTGGTGGCCGGCGACACCGGCAGCCAACAGCCCGTCGACCCCTGACCTCGCACCGCCGTGATGACTGCTGTCGGGAGCCGGACGTAATCTGACAAGCATGGCTGACAACCTCGTCATCGGCGCCCACGTCGACTCCGCCGACCCGCTGGCCGCGGCCGCCCGGGTCGACGCCGCGGCGGTTCAGTTCTTCCTCGCCGACCCGCAGGGCTGGAAGGCGCCCAAGGAGCATCCGCACGCCGAGGCCATCCGGGCCAGCGGCCTGACGGTCTACGTGCACTCGCCGTACGTGATCAACGTGGCCACCACCAACAACCGGATCCGGGTCCCGAGCCGCAAGATCCTGGGCCAGCACGCCGCGGCGGCCGCCGCGATCGGCGCCAAGGCGCTGATCGTGCACGGCGGGCACGTGGGCGCCAACGACGACCCGGCGGTGGGCATCGACAACTGGCGCAAGACCTTCGCCTACCAGGCCGACAGCGGTGGTTTCCCGCTGCCGATCCTGATCGAGAACACCGCCGGCGGCACCTCCGCGATCGCCCGGCACCTGGACCGGATCGCCCAGCTGTGGGACGCGATCGGCGAGTACGACCCGGGCTTCTGCCTGGACACCTGCCACGCCCACGCCGGCGGCGAGGACCTGACCGGCATCGTCGACCGGGTCAAGGCCATCACCGGCCGGATCGACCTGGTGCACGCCAACGACAGCCGCGACACCTTCGACTCCGGCGCCGACCGGCACGCCAACTTCGGCACCGGCTTCATCGAGCCCGAGGCGATCGCGGCCATCGTGCGGGCCGCCGGCTGCGACGTGGTGGTCGAGACGCCGGCCGATGGCCAGGCCGAGGACATCAGCTTCCTGCGCAACAAGGCCAGCTGAGTCCCACCGGCCGGCCGAGCCAGAACCGCCCGGGCCGGCTGAGGTCAGACCGCCGTCACCTCGGCGTGCACGGCGCTCACCGCGTCACCCACCGGCACCTCGCGCCGCTCGCCGGACTTGCGGTCGCGCAGCTCCACCACACCGTTGTCCAGCCCCCGGCCGACCACCAGGATCGTCGGCACCCCGAGCAGCTCGGCGTCCTTGAACTTCACCCCCGGTGAGGCCTTGCGGTCATCGAGCAGCACCCGTACGCCCAGTGACACCAGCTCGGTGGCGATCCGCTCGGCCTCGGCCACCGCGGCGACGTCCTTTCCGGTGGGCACCACCTGCACGTCGGCCGGGGCCACCACCCGCGGCCACACCAGGCCGGCCTCGTCGTGGGTCTGCTCGGCCAGCGCGGCCACGGCCCGGGTGATGCCGACTCCGTAGGAGCCCATCGTGATCGTCACCGGCTTGCCCTCGGGCCCCAGCGCCGTCAACCCGAACGCCTCCGCGAACTTGCGCCCCAGCTGAAAGACATGGCCCAGCTCGATGCCGCGGGCGATCTGCAGCGGCGAGTCGCAGCGGGCGCACCGGTCACCGTCGCGGATCTCGACCGCGCCGATCTCACCGGCCGGGTCGAAGTCCCGCCCGCGCACCACGAACGCGGTGTGCTTGCCGGCCTCGTTGGCCCCGGTGACCCAGGCGCTGCCCGACACCACCAGCGGGTCGACCAGGTAGCGCACCTTGAGGTCGGCCAGCAGCTGCGGTCCGATGTAGCCCTTGACCAGCTCCGGCTCGGCGGCCAGGTCCTTCTCGTCGGCCTGCTCGACCTGGACCGGCTCCAGCTGGCCGGACAGCCGCTTGAGGTCGACCTCGCGGTCACCGGGCACGCCCACCACCAGCAGCTCCCAGCGGTCCGCGCCGGGCTGCCGGGTCTTGAGCACCACGTTCTTCAGGGTGTCGGCCGCACTGAACTGTCCCGGCTGCAACCCGTACTCGGCCCAGTCCAGGCTGTTCAGCCGGTCCACCAGCGTGGCGATGGTCGGCGTGTCCGGGGTGTCGAGCACCACGCTGGCCGGCTGCTGGGAGCCGTCCTGCGCCGGCGGCCCGGCGATCTCGACCGCCTCGGTGTTGGCCGCGTAGTCACACGAGGTGCACTGCACGAAGGTGTCCTCGCCCGAGGGCGTCGGCGCCAGGAACTCCTCCGACGCCGAGCCGCCCATCGCCCCGGACATCGCGAACACGATCCGGTAGTCGAAGCCCAACCGGCTGAAGATCCGCTCGTAGGCGTCGCGGTGCGCCCGGTAGGCCTGCTCGAGCCCCTCGTCGGACAGGTCGAAGGAGTAGGAGTCCTTCATGATGAACTCGCGGCCGCGCAGCACCCCGGCCCGGGGCCGGGCCTCGTCGCGGTACTTGGTCTGGATCTGGTAGAGCGCCAGCGGGTAGTCCTTGTAGGAGGAGTACTCGCCCTTGACCAGCAGCGTGAACAGCTCCTCATGCGTCGGGCCGAGCAGGTAGTCCCCGCCCTTGCGGTCCTTCAGCCGGAACAGCGAGTCGCCGTAGTCCGCCCACCGCCCGCTGGCCTCGAAGATCTCGCGCGGGATCAGCGCCGGGAAGTGCACCTCCTGCGCGCCGATCGAGGCCATCTCCTCGCGCACGACCTTCTCGACATTGGCCAGCACCGCCATGCCCAGCGGCAGCCAGGAGTAGATGCCCGGCGCCACCCGCCGGACGTAGCCGCCGCGGACCAGCAGCCGGTGGCTGGGCACCTCGGCGTCGGCCGGGTCGTCGCGCAGGGTGCGCAGGAACAGCGTGGACATCCGCAGCAGCACAAGAACTCCAACCGTCGATGCGGCTCACCGGCCGGCGGACGCGTTCGTCCGGCATGAGCGAGCCGAGAAGGGCAAGGTTACCCAAGCCCCGCCGGCGGCCCGAGCCAATTACGCCCCGCCGATCACGGCAAGGCGGCTCACGCCCCGGCGGTCACGGCCCGGTCAGGGTCGGCGAGGCAGCCCGGGCGCCGATCAGCCGGTCCGCCGGCGCCGCGGCGAACACCCCGGCGCCGGGGTCCGGCTCGCCGGCCGAGCGCACCACGTCCAGCTCGGGACGGCGGATGTCACGCACGATCAGGGCCACCAGCACCAGCAGCGCGGCGTCGCGGATCAGCAGCACCCAGGTCAGCCCCTCGTAGGGCAGGGCCTTGTTGGGGTCGCTGCCGCCGAGCAGCCAGAGCAGGGTGGCGATCCAGACCGCGATCTCGGTGGCCTGCCAGAGCAGCGCGCTGCGCCAGCGCGGCCGGGCCAGCGCCAGCAGCGGCACCAGCCAGATCGAGTACTGCGGGCTCCACACCTTGGTGGTCAGCAGGAAGGCGGTGACCGTCAGAAAGGCAAGCTGCGCCAGCCGGGGCCGGACCGGCGCGCTCAACGCCAGCCAGCCGATCGCGCCGAGCGCGGCCAGCAGGAACAGCGCCACCGCCAGGCCCGGCGGTGACCAGCCGGAGTCGGTGGCCGAGCCGAAGGTGCTGGGGAAGTAGTGCTTGAGCATCGCCCAGAACGTGCTGGCCTCGGCCGGCCGGGATTCGGAGAAGGAGTAGAACTCCTTCCAGCCGGCCGTCCAGGTCAGCGCCACCGGCAGGTTCACCGCCAACCAGGCGCCGGCCGCTGCCACCGCGGCCCACAGCACCGGCCGCCAGGTGCGGGTTCGGTAGGCCAGCAGCGCCAGCGGCACGAACAGCAGCGCCGGATACAGCTTGGCCGCCGCACCCAGCCCGATCAGCACCCCGGCCGCCACCGGTCGCTCGCGGGCCCAGGCCCACAGCGCGGCGGAGGCGAAGGCCATCGCCAGCAGGTCCCAGTTGGAGAAGGCGTGAAAGACCAGCAGCGGGCTCAGCGCCAGGATCGCCGCGTCCCACTGCCGCCGCCGGCCCGCCGCCGCGGCGGTCGCCGCGATGGTGAACAGTCCGCAGATCGCCAGCAGCACGCAGGTCAGCACGCCGAACATCACGCCCTGGTTGCTGCCGGGCAGCAGCCCGCTCTCGGCGAGCGAGCTCCAGGCCCGGGTCAGCTCGGCGGTGACCCACATGAAGCCGCCGGTGAGCACCGGATACTCCACGGCGTGGTCGCGGTAGGGCACCGCGCCCGAGGACAGGCCCTCCGCGCCCCACAGCGGGATGACGTCGGAGTAGCAGACGTGGGTGTACTGCTTGGACGCCACCCACTGGCCGTCGGCGCACGGCGACTTCTCGGCGTAGCCCAGCAGCAACGTGAACGCCCCGAGCGCCAGCAGCGCCCGCAGCGGCGTCCACCAGCCGGAGTCCAGGCGGGCGTAGCGCCCCAGCGGGCCGCCCACCAGGGCGCTGGCCCGGGCGGCCGTCGGGTCCTGCCGCGACGGCGGCGGCACCTCGTCCCAGGACAGCGGAGACAGCGGCGCCTCGCGCGGCAGCGGAACCTTGTCCGGACCCGGCGCGCCGCCGGCCGCGGGGCTGCTCAGCTCGGTCACGCCGACGATCCTCGCACGCTGTCGCTCACCCACACCCGGAGATCACCGGCGACCTGGCCATTCCGGACCGCTGGAGGATCACGGACGTCTGGAGCTGGCCGTCGGTGGGCCGGGTGTCACCGCCGCCGGGCCGGCGGCCTTGGAGCTGGAGCTGGCGCTGGGAGCCGGTGACTGGCTGGACGGCGAGGTGGACGGGCAGACCGGCAGGCCGCAGCTGGTGCTCGGCGTGGGCGTGGGCTCGGCCGAGGTGCTGGGCGGCGGCGCGCTGGTGGTGGGCGGCGCGCTGGTGGTGGGCGGCGCGCTGGTGCTCGGCGCCGTGCTGGACTCGGTCGGTGACGGGGCGGCGCTGGAGGTGGCCGCCGTGGTGGGCGTCGGGGCCGGCAGCCCGATCTGCTGGGTGGTGGCCAGCGGCTGCACCGGCTTGCCGCTGAGGTAGCCGTTCATAAATGCCTGCCAGGTGTGGCCGGCCATGCCGCGGCCGTACTCAGAGTTGCCGTTCGCGTCATAGATCGGCTCGACCTTGTCCGAGCCCACCCAGGACGCCACGCTGACCTGCGGGGTGAACCCGACCGTCCAGCCGTCACTGGAGTCGCCGGAGTCCTGGATGCCGACCGTGCCGGTCTTGGCTGCCACCGGTCGCCCGTCGGACGGCGCGATCTGCGAGCGCTGCGCCACCTCCTGCATGGTCAGGGTGGTGTCGTTGGCGACCCGCTTGTCCAGCACCCGCTTGGCCTTGTCCTTGTGCTGGTAGACCAGGTTGCCCTTGCTGTCGGTGATCTTCTCGATGAAGTAGGCCGGCCGGTACAGCCCGCCGTTGGCCAGCGTGGCGAAGCCGACGGCCTGGTCCATGATCCGCACCGGGTAGTTGCCGATGCCGACGTAGTTGTCGGGGTTCCCGTTGCGCATCAGGGTCGGCGCGCCCGGGTTGGCCCCGGACGCCGACTCCACCGCCGGGATGCCCACGGCCCGGGCGGTCTTGACCACGTTGGCCGGCTTCACCAGCGAGGTCAGCCTGCCGAACACGGTGTTCAGCGACAGCCGGGTCGCCTCGCGCAGGGTGTAATTGCCGAAGTCGGGGTCCGACGGGTCGTTGGCGAACGGCAGGTTGTCGATGACCTGCGGCGACGAGCCGTCGAAGACGGACTGGATGGTGTAGGCCGGCTTGACGCCCTGCAGGTTCTGGGTGAGCGCGGTGGCCGTCACGTAGGGCTTGAAGCTCGAGCCGGGCGGACGCCAGGACTGGGCGTAGTCCAGCCCGCCCCCGTTGCGCCCGCCGTAGTAGGCGATCACCGCGCCGCTGGCGGGATTGACCGCGACCAGGGCCGGGCGCAGGTTGCGCTGCTTGGGCGTCAGGTTCGAGTAGTTGGCCTTGATGGCCTCCTGGGCGGCCACCTGGGCGCCGCGGTCGATGGTGGTCTGGATCCGCAGGCCCCGGGGGTTGATGCTGGCCGGGTCGACGCCGTCGGCGGCCAGCTCCGACTTCACCTGGCGCCAGACCAGGCCGAGCGGGCCGTCCAGCACCGAGCTGGTGTTGCGGGTCTTGATGGTGGTCGGGAACTTCAACCGGTCGGCCTGCGCCTGGGTCAGCTTGCCGGTGCCGACCATGCCGTCCACCACGTACTCCCAGCGACCCTTGGACTCCGACGGGGTGACCGCCGGGTCGTAGTACTCCGGCGACTTGATCACCGTCGCCAGCAGCGCGCCCTGGGCGGTGTTGACCTTGTCGATGGAGACCCCGAAGTAGGCCTTGGCGGCGGCCTCGATGCCGTAGGCGCCGCGGCCGAAGTAGATGGTGTTCAGGTAGCTCTCCAGGATCTCGTCCTTGGAGAACTGGCGGCTGATCTTCAGGGCGATCACCAGCTCCTTGAGCTTGCGGCTCAGGGTCTGGTCGGAGTTGAGGTAGGCGTTCTTCACGTACTGCTGGGTGATGGTCGAGCCACCCTGGACGGGGCCGCCCCGGACGTCGTTGACGGCGGCCCGCACGGTGCCCCGCACCGACACGCCGGGCTCGGAGTAGAAGCCGCGGTCCTCGGCGGCCAGCACCGCGTCGCGCACGTGCACCGGGACCTTGGACAGCGGCACGATGATCCGGTTCTCGCCGCCGTCGATGGTGGCCATGGTGGAGCCGTCGGCGTACTGCACGATGGCGGCCTGGTTGGTCTTGAGCTGCTGCGGGCTCGGCACCTTGACGAGGGAATAGACGCTGAGCGCGAGCACGGTCGACAGCAGCGCCACGATGCCGAGCAACCAGGTCAGCAGCAGGCCGATCCGGCGCAGCACCCGCTTGCGGGTGCTCATCTTGGCCAGCCGGCGCTTCTTGGCCGCCCGCCGGCGCTTCCAACCGCTCGGCTGGCCCGGGCTCGAAGCCGGGCGTCTGGGGCCGCCGCCGGAGGCGGACCGGGACTGACCAGGCGCGGAGGGACCCGCCACGAAGAACTCCTCACTCAGCACTACGTCGATATCAAGCAGTCGAACAGCACCGCAGTCGAACGGCGCCGCAGTCGAACGGCGCCGCAGTCGAACGGCGCCGCTCAGCCCGGCCGGTTACCTCACCCAATCGGCCGGGCTGCTCGGCGCGCGACCCTCCCGGGCCACCCATCGCAGGGTACGGGCACTTTTTGGGCGCCGGCCGCCGGCAGAGCCGTCCAAGCCCCACTAAAAGCCCCAGAAACCGCGGCAGGTCATGGGGGTGTGGGCGACGACTCACCTCCGACTCAGTGTAGTCACTATCTCAACCTGATGTATCGTGCTGATATATCGGCCAGCACTTCCAGAGTGCCAGCCGGCAGGGTCAGCGCGTTCGTCGAACTTCGGAGGGGAGGACACACCCATGTTGGAGATCCCCATCCTGGGCCTGCTCAGCGAGGCTCCGATGCACGGCTACGAGTTGCGCAAGCGGCTGTCCACCCTGCTGGGAGCGTTCCGGGCCTTCTCCTACGGTTCGCTGTACCCGTCCTTGCGGCGGTTGCAGGAAGCCGGCTGGATCGACGAGGAGGCGCCGCTGGAAGAGCCGGCCGGCGGCTTCAGCGGCCGGTCCCGGCGCGGCAAGCGGGTCTACCGGTTGACCGCTGAGGGCAAGGAGCACTTCGCCGAGCTGCTGGCCGAAGTCGGACCCGACGCCTATGACGACGAGGGCTTCGGCACCCGGCTGGCCTTCTTCGCCCAGACCCGCTCCGACATCCGGCTGCAGATCCTGGAGGGTCGCAAGCAGCGGATGACCGAGCAGGCCGACGGCATGCGCAGCTCGCTGGCCAGGACCCGGGAGCGAATGGACCGCTACACCCTGCAGTTGCAAGAGCACGGGCTCGAATCGGCGGACCGGGAAGTCCGGTGGCTGACCGAGTTGATCGAGACCGAGCGCCGGAGCCCGAACACCGGCCCCACTCAACACTGACCTACCGCCCGCGCCGAGTTGAGCACCAGCCAGGCCAAGCACCTAACAACAAGGAGGAACCCGATGGGTTCGGAAAACGCAACGTCGGCCGCCGGTCGCATCCGCGTCGCCATCGTCGGCGTCGGCAACTGTGCCGCATCGCTGGTGCAGGGCGTGCACTTCTACCGTGACGCCGACCCCTCGGGGAACGTTCCCGGGCTGATGCACGTCAAGTTCGGCGACTACCACGTCAGCGACATCGACTTCGTCGCCGCCTTCGACGTCGACGCCAAGAAGGTCGGCCGCGACCTGTCCGAGGCCATCGTCGCCTCGGAGAACAACACCATCAAGCTCTGCGACGTCCCCCCGCTGGACGTGCCGGTGCAGCGGGGGCCCACCCTGGACGGCTTGGGCAAGTACTACCGCCTGACCATCGACGAGTCCGACTACGAGCCGGTGGACGTGGTCAAGGTCCTCAAGGACCAGGCCGTCGACGTGATGATCTGCTACCTCCCGGTGGGTTCGGAGGACGCCGCGAAGTTCTACGCCCAGTGCGCCATCGACGCCAAGGTCGGCTTCGTCAACGCCCTGCCGGTGTTCATCGCCGGCACCCCGGAGTGGGCGGCCAAGTTCGAAGAGGCCGGCGTGCCGATCGTCGGCGACGACATCAAGTCCCAGGTCGGAGCCACCATCACCCACCGGGTGCTGGCCAAGCTGTTCGAGGACCGCGGCGTGGTGCTGGACCGCACCTACCAGCTCAACGTCGGCGGCAACATGGACTTCAAGAACATGCTCGAGCGCGACCGGCTGGAGTCGAAGAAGATCTCCAAGACCCAGGCCGTCACCTCGAACATGCAGCACGACCTCGGCGCCCGCAACGTCCACATCGGCCCGTCGGACTACGTCCAGTGGCTCGATGACCGCCAGTGGGCCTACGTCCGGCTCGAGGGCCGCGCGTTCGGCGAGGTGCCGCTGAACCTGGAGTACAAGCTCGAGGTCTGGGACTCACCGAACTCGGCCGGCATCATCATCGACGCCCTGCGCGCGGCCAAGATCGCCATGGACCGGGGCGTCGGCGGCCCCA